>WFTL01000065.1 GCA_015485495.1 Planctomycetaceae bacterium | reverse complement strand
CGCCGCATCCTCGCTCTGAAAGGCTGCCCCTCCCCGTTCGTGTTCATCTGGGACCAGGATCTGGTGCGGATCATTGCTCACGGAGTCGAACACAGCATCACCGGGCAGTTCAACGTGGCCGGCGAGGGATGTCTGAGTGTTCAGGAAATCGCAGAAATCATGCAGCGTCCTCTGCTGACCGTTCCCGTCTGGCTGCTGCGCGGGATTCTGTCCGTGGCCCGCCCCCTGAAGCTGGCCCCCTGGGGTCCGGAACAGATTCGCTTCATGCAGTACCGGCCGGTCCTGTCCGCGCGGCGGCTGAGAACAGAATTCGGCATCGTTCCCGAAAAATCTTCCCGTGAGGTCCTGGAGTACTTTGCACAACGGCATTCGGAACAGCACACATGACGCAGTCTGCACTCATCACGGGAGCCGCGTCCGGTCTGGGACGCGCTCTGGTCCAGGAATACCTTCAGGCCGGCTGGCACGTCATCATGGCAGACCGGGACGAATCGGGACTGCAGGCCGTCTCAGAAGACCTGTCAGACACCTGGCGAGCCCGCACGACGATCGTCTCCGTCGACCTGACCACCGAATCGATGACCGATGCCTTTTCTTCCGTGCTGGATGACCTGCCCCGGCTGGATCTGCTCATCAACAACGCCGGAATCACCCACCGTTCTCAGGCGTCCGTCACCGATCCGCAGGTGTTCGACCGAGTCATGGCGGTCAACTGGCGGGCTCCCGTCCGACTCACTCAGCACTGCCTGCCCTGGCTGGAAAAAGCTTCCGGCCAGGTCATCTGCATTTCCAGCATGGCGGCTCTCATGCCGGTGCCCGGACGAGCAGCCTACTGCGCCAGCAAGGCCGCACTGGCACAGCATTTCGAAACCTGGCGTCCGGAACTGGAACGACGCGGGATTCATCTGCTGATGGTCTATCCGTCTTTTCTGCAGACTCCGATCGAATCCCGGGCTCTGGGAAGTGACGGAACTCCCACGCCGCGGCCCCGGTCGGTGGTGGGTTCCATTCGGTCGGCTGAATCGACGGCGGCCGACATTTTCCGCGCTCATCAGCGTCGACGGCAGCGTCTCCTGGGACCTCAGTGGTCGCCTCGGCTGGGAGCCTGGCTCTGGCATCGTGCGCCGACCCTGTACCATTTCCTCACCCGGCGTCAGTTTGCGGAAGAACTGCAATGAACGGCCTCAGCCGGCCGCCCCTGTCTCCGAACGAATCCGACATTCCCCTCGACACACAGACTTCCATGACATTCACGGATTCTCCTGAACCGGATGACTGCATCGTTCTGGGAGCCGGCATGGCCGGTCTGTCCGCCGCCGACGCACTCCGCCGCAGCGGGTATCGCGTACGCGTTCTGGAAGCCCGGGATCGATTCGGCGGACGCCTCGAACCGGGCACCATCGCCGGACATCCTATTGATCTGGGCGGCATGTGGGTCAGCCCTGTTCAGACGGCGGTTCAGGAACTGATCGATCGATTCGGCATCCGTGTTTATGAGATGAATCTGCAGGGCCGCCTTGTCGGCCGTGTCGGCGACCGACGCTTTCAGGTTCCGGAAGAAGCGTGGGACAAAGGGCTGCCCATGCTGTCCCGACTGCGTCTCGGACTGGCAGCATCACGCATCCGGCGTCTGATGGACGACATCGATCCGGAACGTCCCTGGGCATCGCCTCGCGCCGAAGAATACGATCGGGAAACCGTGGCATCCTGGATGAACCGGAACATCCGAGACCGCACCGTACGCGAGGTCGTCGATTTTACGGTCAAATCGGTGTTCTGTGCGGAATCGAATGAGCTGTCTCTGCTGTTCTGGCTGTTCTATCTGAAAGCTCTGGGCGGACTCGAGGTGGCGACTCAGGGAGGTCCCGGCGGAGCTCAGAATCAGCTCTGCGTCGGCGGCCTGCATCAACTGGCAACCGGTCTGGCCGAACCGCTGGGGGAAGCCCTGCATCTGTCCGAACCGGCTGTGTCTGTGACTCAGACGGATTCCGGCGTCACCGTCCGGACAGCCGGCGCCACATACCGCGCGAAACGCGTCATCTGCGCCGTGCCTCCGACTCTCCTGGAACACATCGACTTTCTTCCGAAACTGCCCACACCGCGGCAGCAGCTTCTGCAGAGGCAGGTCATGGGATCCTGCATCAAAATCTGGGTGGCCTGGGAACGTCCCTTCTGGCGGAATCAGGGGTACAACGGCATGATTGCTGATGCTCAGGCCGACTTTTCTCCGGTGTTCGATGCGGGGCCTCCAGACAGCGACATCGGGCTGCTGGCCGGGTTCATCGAAGGCCGCGCCGCGGACACCTGGTCGGATCAGTCGGAGGAAGCCAGACGCGACATGGTCCTCAAAACACTCGAATCTGCTCTCGGACCGGAAGCCCGCCATCCCATCGATTACGTCGAACGCGACTGGACGGGCGAACGGTGGTCACGAGGCTGCTACGGGGCCTTTCTGCCGCCGGGAGCTCTGACACGTTTCGGACACGCGATCCGGCAACCGTTCGGACGCATCCACTGGGCCGGTACGGAAACGGCATCCGTGTGGTCCGGCTATGTGGAAGGAGCCATCCGATCCGGCCGCCGCGCCGCCGAAGAAGCTGCTTCGCAGATGTCCTGAATCGGGCGCAGGGCGTCTCATCGGTCCGCCGGCTGTTCCTTCCCGGTTTCCAGACGTCGGCAGGCTGCCCGCAGTTCGTCAACCGACTGGAACCGCCGGTCGATGTCCTTTTCCAGGCAGCGGGCCACGACAGCACGCAGTTCCGGCGGATGATCCGGCAGCCGATCCAGCGGCGGCGGTTCCGAAAGATGCGCTTCCAGGGCATCCTGCATCCGGTCACGGCGAAACGGCGGATCACCTGTCAGACATTCGAACATCACGCAGCCGATCGTGTAGATATCGCTGGTCGGTCCCGTGGGTTCTCCGCGGATCTGTTCCGGCGACATGTAGAACGGGGTTCCGATGAGCCGGACCGTGTCGGTGGATTCGGGCAGAAAACGCGATGTGGCCACGCCGAAGTCCAGAATTTTCACCACCTGTTCCCGGCCTCCCGTGGCGGCCAGAAAAATGTTGGCCGGTTTCAGGTCCCGATGCACCATTCCGCGGCCGTGCGCTTCCTGCAGTCCGTCGCAGATTTGTTTGACGATCGTGACGGTCTGCTGAACAGACAGAGTCTTCTTCGTCTTCAGCAGATCGGCCAGCGTGCGACCTTCCAGCAGCTCCATGACGCAGTAGAAGTCTCCGTGGTCGGTATGGCCATAATCATAGATTCGCACCGTGTTCCAGTGAGTGAGTGTTGCCGCGAGCTGGACTTCACGTTCGAACCGCTCCACGGCCGCCTTGTCTGCGGCCGATTCCGGGTGAATGAGTTTGATGGCGGCGGGCCGTTTGAGCAGCCTGTGTTCTCCCCGGTACACGACGCCCATACCGCCCCGTCCGATTTCTTCCGTGAGATGGTACTGTCCGTATTCTCTGGCCACCTCGACTTCCCGACGCAGAGAATCCACCAGGTGAGCCCCCATGCTCACGATCACCGCCATGCACAGCGTCAGCACCGGAATGGCATAGTTGAACTCAACGTAAGCCTGCGACGGGCTGTCGTTCATCCACAACTGCAGCCACGCTCCGCCGGTCGGCAGCAGAGCCGTTCCCGTGGTGATCAGAGCCGTGCGCTGCCAGGTACTGGGTATAAAAATCCCGTATATGGCAATCAGAAGACAGGCCGCCAGACCCACCGTGGCCTGAACGAGCGGAATGATTTCCGGACGGCCCAGTGTGAGCTGCATTTCCGTACGAAACGCCTGCAGCAGCACCATTTCGATCACCGGCACGGCGAAGATAATCAGTTCGATCCGCCGCAGACTGGCCATCGACACGTGCCGGCGAAAATGCAGCCAGGCCATGCAGCCCAGCAGCAGAATCACGGCCACCGCACGCAGCGGGATGCTGCCGGGCATCAGGTCGATGTTCACCGCAGTGATCATCGTGATGACGATCATGACGGCAATCAGGCAGGCTGAAACCAGCATGAGCCGCGCATGGAGGAGCTGCCGCATTCCTTCATGCAGCCGGGAAGCCAGTTCCGCAGAACTGCTGTGGGGATGAATATCCAGCAGTGCCTGTGTGTCGCGGGAAGCATCGACGTGTACCGAATCCCATCGACCGCTGATCAGGCCGGGATCTGAAACCAGAGTTCTGTCGGAATCATCCGGCTGGATCGTCGTTCCCTGACAGTGTTCTGACACAATCGCCTGCTCCACATTCCTTTGCGTGCCCCGGCCCCTGGGCTGCTGCTTTCGTCCGATTCCCCGTCTCCGGCTGCGGGACGAACGCCGCCGACACAGAAAATCACATGTACTGTATCGAGAAGCCGAACACCGTACAGCGGCGATCTGTCGCGAAAAAGCACGGGCCGTGCTGAAGCCGTCCGCTGACCAGAATGCAGAATCCGGATTCCCATCCCGGGAATCCGGTCTGAACAGCACGGAACTGCTGAAACTATGTTCTCAGCCTGAAATTCCCGACACCCGGGCTCCGTCAGCCTGGCACATCATTTTCCGACGGTCACCGTCCGGGAATCCACCCGGGCAAAACCTTCCAGCCGCTGCCCGCTCACCAGCACGTCCGCCGCCTTCTGTTTTTCCCCGTCCACCTCCACCGAACGGACGTCGATCCACCGATCACCGGCGGCCACGAAAACGCCTGATTCCGACGCCGGTCCGACGGTCCCAGGAGGCCTCTCAGCCGGTCGATCCGTCACAACCGCATGGACGAATCCGATCCGTGTGCCGTCCTGACGGCCTGCCGGATGTCCCCAGGGTGACACAAACGGAGAATAGTCGGCCGCCCGAATGTGACGAACGACCTGAACGGCCGGCCGGGTCCAGTCGATCCAGCCGTCCTGGGGCGGCTGACGTCTGAAGTATCGACGGCGGCTGAGATCCTGCGGAATCCGGGGCACGTCGGCCGGATCCCGGTAAAGATCCTTCAGCAGCCGTTCCACAAGAGGAATTCCGTGGCGCACGCACCTGGTCATGACCGTCAGGGCCGTGTCGCGTTCCGTGATGTCGAAACGGGCCGCGTAGGCAATCGTCCCGGCATCGACCTGCGGGACCATTTCATGCAGGGTCACGCCATGACGGGTTTCTCCGTTGTAGATCGCCCAGCCGGGAACATCCAGACCGGCGTATTCCGGCAGCGGTCCCGGATGCAGATTGAAGGCTCCGATCCGGCACGCTTCCAGAACCGCCTCCGGAACCAGATACAAAGAATGAACGTTCAGCAGAACATCCACGTTCCGCTCACACACTTCCAGGGCGAATTCCGGACAGCGAATCCGCTCTGCCGGCAGGCACTCCAGCCCCCGAGCACACGCCTGGTTCCACAGCCCCGGAGCTTTACCGCTGCCGGGCGGTTCTGCCAGCACACCGACGATCCGATGCGGACTGCCCGTCAGACATCGCAGAGCCTGCTGACCGGCGGATTCTCCGCCGCACAGAAGAATGTTGAGTGCCTGACCGGACATGAAACATCACCTCATTCGCCAGCCGTTCAGAAACGAATTCTGAAGACCGGCAGCCGTTCTTCAGGCAGCCGTGTCCTGCTTCGCTGAAACAGCCCCGGCATCCAGCGACTCCACGAACTCCGCGATTCCTGCCACAGTCCGGAACTGATCGAATTCC
The DNA here is from genome assembly GCA_015485495.1 of Planctomycetaceae bacterium. Classification (GTDB taxonomy): domain Bacteria; phylum Planctomycetota; class Planctomycetia; order Planctomycetales; family Planctomycetaceae; genus S139-18. The sequence continues at coordinate 59,209 of WFTL01000065.1, read as the reverse complement.
AGATCGGCCACCGGAATCTCCACATCGAACATGGTCTCCAGATGCACGATGAGATCCACGAAGATGAGCGAATCCAGCAGCCCTTCTTCAATGAGATCCGTTGTGGCATCCGGAACGGACAGATTCATTTCCGTTTCGAACAGTTCGATGATTTTCCTGTGAAGGGTGTCAGACATGGCTGTCATTTTCTGAAGGAGAACAGGTGAAAGAAAACGGACCGAACAGTCAGTCCGGAACAGCGTCACACGTCACGTGGCTGCTCCCGGCACGGCTGTCCCGGATTTCTGCGACAGAAAAGCCTCCCGAAAATCCGCTTTCAGACGGGGGCGGTCGATTTTTCCGTTCGCATTTTTCGGCAGACGGTCGAACTGAAGCCAGTGCCGGGGCAGCATGTAGCGGGGCACGGATTCTGCAAGACGAGTCCGCACATCCGCCGCGTTGATGTCCGCCCCGCCGGCCGGCACCCAGGCACAGCAGATCGCCATATTCTCGAAGCCTCCGGTTTCGATGGCCACGACGGCCGATTCTTCCAGCACGTCGATTGCGTGCAGAGCCGTTTCGATCTCACCCAGTTCGATCCGGTATCCGCGGCTTTTGATCTGAGTGTCGGCACGGCCAAGAAACCAGACGCGGCCCTCTTCGTCCATGCGTGCCAGGTCTCCGGTTCGGTAGATGCGCCGCGGTTCAATGGAACGCGGATCCGGAAGAAACACAGATGCCGTCTTTTCCGGGTCACGCCAGTAACCGGGACTCAGGCCCGCCCCGGCAATGTACAGATCGCCGATTTCTCCGGGACCGACCGGCAGTCGCTGTTCGTCCAGAACCAGCAGTTCTTCGCCGTCGCAGGCTGTGCCGATCGGGATGGACTCCGTCTCCGATGCCGGGCATTCGGGCACCGTATAAAAGCTGCTGGCAATCGTCGCTTCCGTCGGACCGTAAAGATTCGTGAACTGGACAGACGGGAGTTTCTGCATGAGATAAATGAGTGTCGGAGTCGGCAGCACTTCTCCGCACCACATCAGTCTCCGCAGGTGCGGAAATCCGTTTTCCGGCACCGCATCGAAACGGCACAGATAGTTCAGGACCGACGGCACCGAAAACCACTGTGTCAGCCGATGATCCTGAATGAACGCCGCCAGCTTCCGGGGCAGCAGGTTGTACTCCGGTGGAACCGGATGCAGCTCCGCTCCGGCAGCAAACGCTCCGTAGATGTCCTGAGTCGACAGATCGAAATGAAGCGGAGCATGCCCGGAGACCCGATCTGTTTCATCGATCCCGAAATACCGCAGGGTCCAGTTGATGTAGGTGATGACGCTGGAGTGCGTGACCACGACCCCCTTGGGAGTTCCGGTGGACCCGGATGTGAACAGGATGTGGGCCCCATCGGATGCATCGTTTTCGCAGACATGCGGTGCGGAAGATTCCGCAGCGATGTCCGTCCCGCAGAAATCGGTGGCCAGCACATTTTCCTTCAGCGGCATTTCTTCCAGCGTGCCCAGAAACGGCCGCGGACCGGCGAACGACCGCAGCACGTCACCCATCAGCCGTGCCCCGGACGCATCCACCAGAACTCCGGCCGGCTCACAGGCCGTCAGGATCTTTTCCACCCGGGACGCGGGACATTCCACATCCACCGGAACATACATGCAGTCGGCCTTCAGAACCCCCAGCATCGCCGTGATGGCTTCCGGAGATTTCGCCATGCAGAAGGCAATGCGGTCCCCCCGTACGGCACCCTGCCGTTTCAGCACAGCAGCCAGTCGATTGCTGTGTTCCTCCAGTTCCCGGTAGGTCACCCGGACGTTCTTCCAGACAATGGCGGCTGCATCCGGCCGCTGTTCGGCCTGCCGCGTCACCCAGTGCTGAATGAGCTGTTTCATAACGGCCCCTTTCATAACGGCCCCTTTCATGACGGCCCCTGTGTTCCGCCACACCTTCAGAAAATGGTCGGGAATCCGTGACAGCCCCGGAGGAACCGGTGGCCGCCGTCTGTTCGGCCTCACAACGCTCCGGCGGAACCGGCCGGCGTCAGGCTGCCATCGGTCGCTTCCTGAAACACGATGTGAATATGCAGCAGTTCTTCTTCCGACGGAGGAATGTCCAGAATGAAATTGTCGTGGCCCAGATCGATGTACCGCCGCAGTTCCTGGGCCACCCGTTCGTAACTGCCGACCAGGTAGGGACAGAACGTGCGGTAGTTTTCGAACGGCCCCAGCCAGTAGGGGTCATCCTTCCCTGCAGATTCCCGGGCCATTTCGGAAAGCTGTCGATGCCAGTGGGAATCGCTCACATTCATGGCAACGCGATGCATCACCTGACCTTTCCGGTCCGGCGGAAAACGTTCGTGTGCCGTCTGCCAGGCTTCTTCCGATGTTTCCCGGGCGATGATCCCCACCCGAACCCCTGACGGGCCCTGTGGGGTGTCCCGATCCTTCTGCTCATCTTCCGGACGCCGCGGGTACCGGATGGCAATGGCTCCGGTCGCCGCGGCCGCCTGAACTCCCGCCGGAGACGATCCCGACATCATGATGCCGGGAAACAGATCGGCCGGCAGAGGCGGAGTCATCTTCAGGTTGTGGACCTGATAGTAGGTCCCTTCGAATGTCACGCCCCGTTCACTGCTGAGCAGATCCCGGATGATCCGCGTGTATTCCGTCAGCCGGGCGTACCGATCGTCATGCGGTGTGGAATCTCCCAGCGCCACCAGGTCGTTCCGGAACCCTCCGGCCAGCATGTTCAGATACAGGCGTCTTCCATGCAGGAAAGCCATGGAAGCCACCATCTTCGCCACGGTGTAGGGGTGCATGTACACCGGCTGCACGGCCACCAGTGGACAGATTTCTGACGTGCTCTGCAGGATGTGCTGCGACACCAGCCAGGGATCCACCAGACCGTTGTCCGTGTACACCAGAATTCCCCGACAGCCGAATCGTTCGCTCCACTGCGCCACCGCAGCTGCCCGATTCAGGTAATCCCGGGGCGATTCATGTTTGGACTGAGGACATGTGGAGAAAACAGAAATCGTACGTGCGGCCATGAACAGGCTCCCGACAGACTCGGAATCGACCACCGGATACATCGACTGGTGACAAACCGGATTTCCGGCAGCGTTCTGAATTGATCTGACCGAACGTTGCTTCGCCAAACAGGACAGGCAAGTCCTTATCCGAAGATTCGTCGTGGGCTGCCGAATGTGGCGGCGGAGAAACCTGCATGTTGACCTTTCGCGTCATCGGCTGTTGCATTTCGTCCACACGCGGCGTGAAAAGACAAACCCGTCGCAGCAGATTCCGTGAACACCGGTAAGACCGGGAGCCGAAAGTTTTCTGTGTTTTTCACCTGCCTCGATCCCTGCCGGCGGTATTTTCACGAAGCAGCTTCCCTGCCAGAACATTCGTCACCCGCGCATCTGCGTTCTGAAAGTCCGGCCGGCATGATTCGACCGCTCACAGAAAACGACCTGGAAGAACTGGCCATTCTGCGAATGGCCGAACAGCCGACGGCTCAGGACCGGCGGCAGACGCAGGCTGCTTTGCAGACCGTCTTTCCCCGCCTGTTCTTCCGTGCTCCGACAGCCCACCCCCGAATGCCGGGACTGGTCAGCACCGATTCGTCCGGACGGCTGACCGGAATGATTGCCGTTGCCACCCGCGAACTGATCTGTGGAGATCAGCCGCTGCAGGCCTCCATCGGTGCCGATCTGTTCGTCGCCCGGACGGCCCGCAGCTCCATGGCCGGCCTGGCACTGCTCAAAGAACTTCTGAACGGGCCGCAGGATGTCACCATCGCCGATGTGGCCAACAACAACACGCGTCAGATCTGGGAACGCCTGGGAGGCTTTGTGGCGTCTTCCTGGAATGTCAACTGGATTGGAATTCTGCGGCCGGCCCGGCTGGCTGCGGAACTGCTGCGTGAACGGCGAGGCGGACGCATTCCCGCTGCGGCGATGCGTCCGGCTGCCCGTCTGCTGGACCGGCTCGTTTCCGGACGCCTGTCCTGCCGAATGATCCCGGTACGCGGCAGTCTGTCAGAAGCGCCTTTGACCCCTGAGCTGTTCAGTGAACATCTCACGGAACTGACAGACGATGAACAGATCCGTCCCGTGTACAGCACAGCAGCCGCGCAGTGGCTGTGGGAACGACTGCCCTACCTGACACCCGATTCCGGCCCGGTGTCTGCCGTAGCGGTGAGCAACAGCCACGGTCGCCTTCTGGGCTGGTACATCTATACCCTCCGGCCCGAAGGCGTCGCCCGTGTCGCACAGATCGTCGCCCGATCCGGTGATGCACCGGCTGTTATCAGCCATCTGTTTGCCCGTGCCCACGACGCCGGTGCAGCCGCCGTGGCAGGACGCATGCAGCCTCGTTTTCAGCAGATGTTCATTGATCGAGGCTGTTTTCTGGCAGGCCGCCAGACCTGCACACTCATTCATTCCCGCCATCCGCACGTCGCAGACGCCTATCAAAGCGGGCGTGCCTGGCTCTCGGTGCTCGACGGCGAAGCCCCGTTCAACATCTGGAACAGACCGGAAGACGCGGCAGCAGCAGCACACACCATGGATGAACGGCCGTTGTGTGTCGTGCAGCCAGCCGACATCGCGGGTTGATGGTCTCAGGATTCACCCCGCCAGGATCGCCTGCTGTGCGGAACTTCGTACCGCGATGCTGCCCTGGTGTGCTCAATCGCACTCAGCACCTGCGCCGGATCCCAAAACACGCTGCTCCGGTTTCCGGCATGAAATTTGTTGAATCGCCGGTCGGGTAAAATCAGCGAGCGGAATGGCCTGTTGCAGTGATGTGAAAAACGGCTCATCGCTTCCACCGCACAAACGTGCGAAAAAAACTTCAGCCGGCCGTCCGCCGTAAAAGAACACACGACAGAACGAGCGGCACCGCGTACAATGCGAAACGGCGGAACGGGACCTTCCCCGTCTTCCGTTCACGTCCCGTTCGGCAGCAGGAGCGGACATCATGGATATTCGCAGATTTCTGAGTGAGCAGGCTGTGGAATTCGAATCCCTGCCGCACCGGGAAACATTCACAGCATCGCGTCTGGCTGATGTCGTTCACGAACCGGGCGACTATGTGGCCAAAACCGTCGTTCTCAAGGCGGACGGGGAATACATTCTGGCCGTTCTTCCGGCCAGTCACGATCTGGCCATGTCGCTGGCCAGGTCGGAAATCGGCTGTCAGGAACTGGAACTCGCGTCCGAAGAGGAACTGGGGCCGCTGTTTCCCGACTGTGAAATCGGTGCCGTTCCGCCGTTCGGATCTCTGTATGGAATGGCCACGTGGGTCGATTCGCGACTGACGGAAGATGACCACATCGTGTTTGAAGGACAGTCCCACGAAGATGCGATTCGCATGAGTTATGCGAGTTTCGAAGCGATCGAAGCACCCATTGTGGCCGATCTGTCGTATCACCCCTGACGGACCACAACCTCTGCCGGTCAGCCTTCCGCCGCCCGTGCCGACCGGCCGTTCAGCTCCTGCAGAACCGCTTCGGCCGCCTGGGGAAGCGCTCCGGTCACTTCAGCGGACATCGCACTCATTGGTTCGAAACAGCGTCCCTGAATCATCCAGACAGTCAGCCCCCTGGGAAACTGCTGCAGCCGGCGTGCCAGTTCCAGAACCGATAAGCAATCCATGTCATGTGTGGTGGCAGCACGGCATGCCGCCACGATCTGCGGGACGGTGTTCGGTTCTGCCGACCAGTCCGAAGCTGTCGAACTCCAGCGAAGCAGCGTCCCGGGTTTCCGTCCCGCATCGCACGCATCGATCAGGTGGAACCAGACGTCCTGGCGGATCCGACTAAGCACATCCAGCGGCGTTCGCACCGCAAAGACCGACACACCCGGCGGACAGCATTCGGCAAGCATTTCCGCCAGCACCCAGCCGGCCCGATCGTCCCCATGGGAACTGCCCAGCCCCGCAACCATCTGGGCGCAGGTTCCGCCTGCCACGTCCTGTCCTCTGCCGGTGGTCATGTTCGCTGGAAACTTACGGTGAGAAAATGCGTGGAACAACTGATGCACGGATCGTAGCAGCGGATGAGGCGTTCGCAGGCACGGCCTGCGTCAGCGTCATCCGAACTTTCCTCAAGGATACCAGGCAGACAGGCGATCAGGTCTTCTTCAATCTGCCTCTGGTTCTGAGATGTCGGCGGAATGATGTTGGCCGCTGCGATCTGACCGTGATCGTCCGTCTCGTATCGATGGTACAGCAGTCCGCGCGGCGCTTCTGTCACCGCACAGCCTGTGGCCTGACACGGTGTGAAGACCGGCCGTGACGGATACGTCTTCGGAAGCGTGCGAAGAATGTCAAGAGCCTCCTCATACGCATGAATCAGTTCCAGACTTCGGGCAATGATGCTCCGCCAGGGACTGTGACACGGAGTTTCGAAGCCTGTTTCGTCGGCCAGACGCTGAGCCGTCGGAGACAGGCGATCGCGATTCAGACTCACACGCGCCAGCGGTCCCACATGATAGACCGTCGGCGGGGACTGCGGCGACGAGACCATCCCGGAATGGAGAGCTGTGCTCCAGGAAACCTGATGTTCCCGAAACGTCCGTTCGAATGCGTCCGGCTGTACGCGAACTCCGGACAGTGAGACAACCGTTCCTTCGTTCATCGGATATTCATCCGGATGGTTCAGAGCGACCAGGTCATAGCTGCGGCTGCCGTCCGGAAACGAAAACCCGGCCACCCATCGCGCTGCGGCAACCGCATCCTCCAGGCCCTGTTCGAACTGCGGAATCAGCCTTTCAAGCTGTTCCCGGGGAGGAATCCGATGGAACCCGCCCACGGCCACGTTCACCGGGTGAATGGCCCGCCCCCCCAGCACCTCCAGCAAAGCATTGCCGCGTTTTTTCAGTTCCAGACCACGGCGGATTTCGTCGGGAAAACGTCGGGCCAGATCCAGGCCGCTGTCCATACGAAAAAAATCGGGAGCATGCAGCAGATGAATATGCAGCGCATGGCTTTCTATCCATTCCCCGCAGTACATCAGACGGCGCAGCCGGCGAATCTCCGGCGCCACGGAAATGCCCAGCGCGGCCTCCAGGGCGTGCACAGAACTCATCTGATAGGCCACCGGGCAGATACCGCAGATGCGTGCAGTGATGTCGATGGCATCTTCCAGCGGCCGACCACGAAGCAGTGCTTCGAAAAAACGCGGTGGTTCGTAGATCTGAAGCTGCACATCCTCGACAGCATCGCCCCGCAGGCGAACGGTCAGGCCGCCCTCCCCTTCCACACGAGTCAGCGCCCGTACCCGAATCTGCCGTGTTTCCGTCATGACAGTTCTCCTCTGCCGGTACCGGAAGACCCAATGTCGGAACGCGCCGCCCGTTCATCGATCCGGAATTCGGGAGCCGCCGCATTGAAACTGCGAAACAGAGCCACCCGACGGGCTTCCGGCAGACCGCCCTCCGCCAGCGTCCGGATCAGAGACCCGGTGTTCGCCTGGGCGGACGGCCCGAAACAGCCATAGCATCCTCGGTTGAATGCCGGACACAAGGCCCCGCAGCCGGTGTGCGTCACCGGCCCCAGACACGGAATTCCCTGAGCAACCTCCACGCACACGGTTCCGCGGCGCTTGCAGTCGAGACACACGCTGTGCCGCGGCAGCCGCACGGTGCGGCCGCGAATCAGATCCCGCAGGACGCTCAGAAGCTGATACCGGTCCACCGGACATCCCCGCAGCTCATAATCAACCGGAATGTGATCGGCGACGGCAGTCGACGAAGCCAGAGTCGAAATGAATTCGGGCCGGGCATACACACACCGGAGAAACTCGTCATGGTCTGCCCAGTTCCGCAGAGACTGAATGCCGCCTGCCGTCGCACAGGCTCCGATCGTCACCACCGTGGCCGCCTGGCGGCGCACCGAACGAATCCGCTGTTCGTCTTCCGGTGTCGTGATGGAGCCCTCTACCAGAGCGATGTCCCACGGCCCCGTGCCGATGCGGCTGGACGCTTCGAGAAAGAACGAAATGTCGATCTGTTCGGCCAGCGCAGGCAGTTCGTCTTCGCAGGACAGCAGCGAAAGCTGACAGCCGTCGCAGGAAGCAAACTTGAACACGGCCAGTTTTTTTCGGCCGACCGCCACCGGATCGTCCGACACAGAAGATGTCATAAGCTGTCGACCTTCAGAAAGGGCGCCACCCGATCGAACGGGACAACCGGGCCATCGCGGCAGAGCAGTTCCGGTCCAAGCTGGCAGTGACCGCACAGACCCACCCCGCAGTTCATATGACGTTCCAGAGACAGCCAGACCGCTGACGACCGCACCCCGCGATCCAGAGCAGCCCGAATGCTGTACCACATCATGACTTCCGGACCGCAGGTCATCAGCACCGTCTGTTCGGGCCGGCTGACGGGAAGCCGGTCCAGCAGCGTCGTCACGACTCCCACATGACCGTTCCAGCCGTCGTCTGCCCGATCCACAGTCACCTGAACGTCGATGTCCTTCTGCCAGGCCGACCATTCCCGCCTGTACAGAAGATCCTTCGGTGTGCGGGCACCGACGAGCAGACTGATGTGTCCGTAGCGATGCCGATCTGCCAGCAGAGCGGACACAACCGGGCGCAAAGGGGCCAGGCCGATGCCGCCGGCCACCAGAAGAATGTCCTTTCCATCACACTGCGACAGCGGCCAGCCGACTCCCAGGGGGCCACGGATTCCCAGACAGGATCCGGCCGTCATGTTCGTGAGGAACCGCGTCACGTTTCCCACAGCCCGAACGGTATGCAGCAGACTCGATGTGTCGGACGGATCACCGCTGATGGAAATCGCCGCCTCTCCGACTCCGGGAACATACAACATGTTGAACTGCCCCGGTTCGAATCGGTACGGAGGCGCCGCTGCCGGATCGTCCATCACAAGTTCCAGAGTCATCACGTCCGGAGCTTCACAATGAACGGAACGAACGCGGGCATTCCGACACTGCCAGGGGTGGACCATTCCGGTGGCAGTCACGGAATCGGCTCCTGATGAGACCGGATGGCGGCAACTTCTTCCGTCAGGTCGATTCCCGGCGGACACCAGGTAATGCAGCGGCCGCAGCCGACGCACCCGGACTGTCCGAACTGATCGTGCCACGATGCCAGCTTGTGGGTCAGCCACTGACGGTAGCGGCTGCGCACGTCATTGCGAATCACACCGCCACTCATCCGGCTGAAATCCACGTTGAAACAGGAATCCCAGGACCGCTCCCGCTTCACATGGTCACCGGACAGATCCGGGACGTCCGTCACCGTGCTGCAGAAGCAGGTCGGACAGACCATGGTGCAGTTCGTACAGGACAGACAGCGGCCGGCCACGGCGTCCCACTGCGAATCATCCAGACTGTTCAGAAGCAGGTCTCTCAGACCGTTCGTGTCCAGGTGTCTGCGGATCTGACGTTCCGCCTGTCTGCGAGCGGATCCGGCCGCGGCACTCTGCGACGGTGCTGCAACAGCGACATCCAGACGCTCAAGGATCTCATGGCCGGCGTCCGACCCGCCCTGGATGACAAAGCCGTCTTCCAGTTCTGTCAGAGCCAGATCGAATCCCGTTCGACACTCCGGCCCGGTTCCCATCGATGTGCAGAAGCAGGTGGAGGCAGCCTGCGTGCAGTGCACGGCCACGATGAACACTTCGCGGCGACGCGCCTGGTACACGGGATCCACCCAGGGACCCTCCAGAAACACGCGGTCCTGAACGGCGATCGCCGCCAGTTCGCAGGCGCGGACTCCCAGAAAAGCATGGCGAGGAACCGTTTCTTCCGGCGTGGTCATCTCCCAGCGGCCGTCGGAAGAACGATCCGCCCGGGCCACTGTGACCTGAGGCGGAAACAGAAATGCCTTCCAGGAATGCGGACCCACGGTGTAACCGAACAGTGCTTCATCGTCGCGGCGCACCAGCCGATACCGGCCGGCCGACTGTTCCTCCGTCCAGCCCCGGGGAAGATCATCCACCGACGAAATGACCTGATACGTGATCGCTTCCTGATCCACCACCGGACCGATCACCGTGTAACCGTCTTCCTGCAGACACTCGATGAGCGCCTGCAGACTGTCCCTGGGCAGAAACCATTCTGCGGCAGGCGGCACAGCCGGCGCATCAGTACACTCAGGCACCTGGTTCGGCATCACGACACGCCTCCGACAGATTCGTCGTGCGAGAAAAGATCCAGAAGCTGGAGCCGTGCTGCCTGCAGCCTCCGTGCCAGAGCCCGGGCCGTCTGTTCCATGATGATCCGCCCTGTCACCGGATCGCGGTCGAACAGCGACCGAAGCTCGCAGGCCGGCAGCTTCAGCATCCAGGTGTCTTCCATCGCGGTCGCAGTGGCCGACATCGTTCCGTCACCCGCCACAGCCGACCAGCCCAGAAGATCGCTGGGCCCCAGCGTGAGAATCCGCCGACGTCCCCGTCCCGGAAGCAACATCTCCAGAGACACCTGCCCCTGACAGATGATGCGCAGATGTTCCGCCGGAGCTCCTTCGCTGAACACAACCTGCCCGGCGGCCGCTTCTTCGCACTGACCGATGGCCAGAACAGAAACGGCCTGGTGACCATCCAGCAGAGGGCCGAATGGCGAGGCCCGCAGACAGGCTGCCAGCGATCTGTCCATCGTCATCCGTTTCGCCTCCGCAGCAGCCGGCACGGCACCACATCATCGTGCACAGGAAAAGCAATCGCCGTGCCAAAACACACGAAGCCCCGGAGAGACGCCCCTCCGCCGTCCACCGATGCGACCGACAGACGTCCTGGCACTGAGATTGCAATGCAGACTCAAAACCATGCTGCACGCTGAGGAATCATGATTCGGAGCGTCCCCGTCGACGGGACATCCTTCGCAGACTGATGAATGGATGATGACTGATGAAGAGGAGACGAAAACATGATCAGGCCCTGTGAGCGGATTCTGGTACCGGTGGACATTGCCGGACACTGTGCCGGATGTCTGGAAGCAGCCAGACAGCTTGCAGCCGACAATCCTGCCACGATTGATCTGCTGCACGTCATTCAGACGATCGAATCCGGAGACGACGGACCGGATGAGGAAACGATCGCCTTCTACGAACGGCTTCGGCGCCGTATCGAACCCGAAATGCAGAAGATGGCCCGGCCCCTGTGTGACACGGGTGCTCATGTGCGACAGACCATCCGCACAGGAGACCGCCTGCAGGAAATCGTTTCCTTTGCCAGGGAGCACGACACCGAACTGATCATCATGCGGGCCCGAAAACTGGATCCTCGGCGCCTGGCCGCCACGTGGGGCACACTGAGCTACAAGGTTTCCCTTCTGTGCGACTGCCCCATCCTGCTGCTGAAGTGACATAAGAAAGGAGATTTCACGCGGCAGCACCGTGCGGCCGACCGTTTCGTCTCCACTGCGGGTGATCGCCGGCCGGAGCCGGTCCGGCCGGTTCCCCGCCCGACCGGCCGCCTCCGCACCAGCCAGCCGGCGCCGTTCGCCAGGCCGTCCGATGCATGCAGTCGGAAAATTCGGAATCACGGCACGTCTGTTGCTGCAAAATCTGCTGCCGTAGAGCAGAGCCATCTCTCAGGCACACAGATCTCGAACCGAATCCAGTTGCTGCAGGAGCCAGACGATGGATGTGTGTTCGGAAACTCTGGCCGTCGTGCTGGCCGGCGGAATCGGGTCCCGTCTGGCGCCTCTGACGCGACGCCGGGCCAAGCCGGCCGTCCCCTTCGCCGGCGCCTTTCGCATTGTCGATTTCACACTGCTGAACTGTCTCCAGTCCGGACTCAGCCGCATTCTGGTCCTGACACAGTATCAGGCCGATTCCGTCCACCGACATCTTCGCCGGAACTGGGCGCCATGGACAGGCCGCCCGGACGGAACCATCACACCGGTGTCACCGAACAGCCTCCCCGGAACGTCGTCGTACCGCGGCACAGCGGACGCCGTCTACCAGAACCTCGATGCAATCCTACGCAGCGGCGCCCGATGGGTGCTCATTCTGTCGGGAGACCACATCTACCGGATGGATTATTCCGGGATGATCCGCGCCCATCAGCAGTCCGACGCCGTGGCAACCGTGGCATGCACCGACGTGCCGCTGGCTGCGGCGCGGCGATTCGGTGTGGTCACCGCAGATACTGCCGGTCGTGTGGTGGATTTCCACGAAAAACCGAATCAGCCGCAGGCGATCTCCGGACATCCCCGGCGGGCTCTGGTTTCGATGGGCATCTACGTTTTTTCCACCGAAGGTCTCATCCGGATTCTGAACAATGACCACGGCAGCAGCTTTTCCGGTCACGATTTCGGCCAGGACATTTTCCCCTCGCTGATCCGTACACAGCCCGTTTATGCCTGGCATGCCGGCAGCGGTTCGAATCAGAAGACGCCCTTCTACTGGCGCGATGTGGGAACCATTGACGCCTATCACCGCGCCAGCATGGACATGCTGAAACCCGATTCACTGCTGGACCTGACATGTTCTGCCTGGACTGTCTGCGGATATGCCCCGACAGGATGCCCCGACCGAAGCGACGACGCTTCGTCGGAACGCGCTGGTTCTGTGCAGCAGTCGCTGCTTTGTCCCCGTGTGGTGACCGACGGAGCAGCCGTCACGCGATCCATCCTGTCCGCCGATGTGACGGTCGAACCAGGCGCCGCCGTGACGAACAGCATCGTGTTCGACGGAGCGACTATCGGGGCAGGTGCCTGCATCCGCAACTGCATCGTTGAAGAAGCCGTCGACATCCCTCCCGGGATGCGCATCGGAACACCGGGTGACAGACCGCCTCCTGGATGCACGGTGTCTGAAACAGGAATCACCGTCGTCACACCGGAATGCCGCTTTCCGGAACCCTGGCAGATCGACACGGTGGCGCCGATGGTATCCGCCGTTTCGTGAAGCACTGCGGCTTTTCGCACACACCGACGGGGAACACCTCACGTCCGGCGGCGCGCTGTCGATCGTCCCTCCACTTCACATTTTCGCCGGCACCGGATCACGGCTGGATGAATTCATGTTCCGGGTGGCGCACAGTAAGCACCGGACAGGGAGCTTTGCGGATCACCTGTTCTGTCGTACTTCCCAGCATCATGTGCGCGATGGGACCGCGCCCGTGAGTTCCCATGATGATCAGGTCCGTCTTTCGGTCCCGGGCACACCGCACGATTTCCACGAACGGATGGCCCTCGAGAACGATTTTCTCCACCGGAAAGCAGCAGTCTTCCCACTGACTGTGCAGGGCTTCCATCTGTTCTTCCGCGTGTTTCACCAGGCTGCTGCGAAGATCCTCCATCGGCTGATAACTCAGCAGTGCTCCTGGTGGAATCGGTTCCACCACATGCAGCAGATCCACAGCCGCACCGAACTGATCCGCAAATTCGACGGCGTATTTCAAAGCGGACCGCCCTGGTTCGCTGAAGTCCGTCGGTACCAGAATTCGCTGGATTCTGATCATGATTCCGACTCCCCGTTTTCAGATTTCCAATCGGCCCCCTCGGTTTCCGCGAACGCGCCGGTCAGCATTCCGGAACAACACCAGCCTCCCACCACAGACAGCAACTTCCTGGCCTGGCAGGCAGCCCTTCTTCATCCTGCCAGAGGTGCAAAATCTGTTCCGAATGCAGTCTGCCGATTCTACAGCACCATCGATGTACCTACGCCACCGGACACGCGTTCCATGTGCAAGTGAGCTCGCGTGGCCCGCCGGCCTCCAGATCCGGTCGCGTACAGACCGATATTCGGAAGCGGAGCGCACATACACGGACGAAAACTGCATATCATCCCGCCAGGCAGGCTGATGGCTGTCTCCTGGAACGACAGACAACAGGCTGCACGCATCCGCATCGTGAAACAGGATATCCGGACAATTCGCCCTGATGTGTGTCGTTTCCGTTTCATGACGGTGTCCGTGCCCAGATGAGAAAGCCGTTGGCACTCTCATGCTGACCGGACCGGTTCTGCGGAAGCACGTCACGCGCGTGAACTGACGGCGTTCGGTGATTCCTGTTCACAAGGAGACAAGGTCGCATGACGACGACAACGTGGCCGTTTCGCGTCTGGCTGTCTGCCGCACCGGATGACCTGCTGGAATGGTCCAATGCGCTGTATGAAGTCGGAGGGGACGACAGCATACCGGGAATCATCGCCGGCTGTGCTCATGTGGATTTTCACCGCGATGCAGCAGACCTGCAATCGGCGATCCTGTCGGCCGTGCACACCGTTCAAGGCGCGGGGCTGGAGGTGGACCGGATCGAGCTGACGGAGGCAGACATCGCATCGTGGAAAGTGTGACTGTGTGTCAAAACGGCACAGCACAGGGGCGCGGCACGAAGTGGTCTGAACGACGTCCACTGCACGGCGCCCCACTGGCCTTCTGTATGCCCCCGGTCGCCCCCCCCGATCCGCTCTGCGGGCCGACCGGAACGACCACGCTTTTCCGGCAGATCGCCGGCACTCATCGCCTGGTGTCACCTGGTGTCTGGATATCCCCGGTGCGTGAATCCTGTCCCCGCTTTCCGGTTCCACAACAGGAGGGAATGGGCGGAGCCGGAATCGAACCGGCGACACCAGGATTTTCAGTCCTGTGCTCTACCAACTGAGCTATCCGCCCCCACAGCAGATATCTGGATCGGCTGCGAGCGAGGGAGTCTAGTGCTGTCCTGCGGGTGATACAAGCCAGCTCCCGAACAAATGGACCGGACCGGGACCGGACGCATGGCTGCCGCCAGGTCCCTGCCCCTGTCCGACCGTTCCCGGCCTCCGATCAGGGCGACCGATCCCCGTCGAAATCCCGTTCGATGCAGCGGCCCCGTCAGAAGGTTCCCGTCCACAGCGTTCAGGAATACCGGAACACCGCGTCAGGGCAGACCACTCAGTTTTCTCAGGAACCACTGGCAGGTCAGAAGCAGAATCAGCACAGTCAGAGTCAGCCAGTGATCCCACAGGTCCGTCTGTTCCGGACGGGCGTCCTGAACCGGCCTGTCCCGCTGCAGCAGTTTCGGCAGCGAATCCAGTTCATCGATTTCCACCACGCGCCCGCCGCTGCTCCTGGCGATCTGCAGCAGACCGTCACGATCGGCCGTCACATCGACCAGTTCCGGGCTGCTGCGGGAGACGACTGTCAGTTCCGCTCGAACATCTTCTCCGGAAATCACCGACTGTTCATCCGCCTGGATGACCAGTTCGTAACGTCCCGCAGCCAGCCCTCCAATCTGACAGCGAAAGCGGGCCCTTCCATCTGAAGATTCCGGCATCCGCTTCATGCGCACGGCGGCAACCGCATCAGAAGCTGCTTCCGAACCTGCAGGATTCTCAGCCGGTGACGGATCGTTCTTCCGAATGATGACTGTCAGAAAATCCTCCTCCATCCGTTCCGCTAAGATTTCCGACAGCGCAGCTTCGGCCTCGACCGTCTGTCGTTCCGTGATCAGATCGGCTGACAGATTCAGACGCACATCCTTCCCGGTGGCTGCCGCCCGGTTCCGAACAGCCCAGCGGATCAGTTGTCCCCAGAAGCGATGATGCCAGCGATCACCGGCCCGCCGCCGCCATCTCCAGGTGCTGTCCATTCCCATCCACACGACCTGGCCGGAACCGAAATGCCGCCACACCACCAGGGGAAACGACTGTCTTCCCTGAGTGGTCTGCAGGACGGCATCCGCCCACACGGTCGTTCCGGCCCGCGGGTTTCCGGTGACGATCCGCGGATGCCCCGGAAGACGGCCGAACACCGCTGCATTGTCCCCTGTCTCGGACAACTGAAACATGGGAACCAGTGATGCTTCCGGACGCGGAATCAGTCGAAACGCGGAAACCGGGCGGCCGCGCTGAGATGCCTGAAACGATTCGGCCTGCACCTTCCGCGCCCCCGCGAGCGGCAGCAGTTCATTGAGCACAGGCTGCTGTTCCAGCACCTCGCCGTGATCCGGTCCGGGAATCACGACCAGTGTCATGCCGTCCTTTTCCACGGCATCCCGAACGGCCTGCCAGGCGGATTCCGTGAGACGATCAGGGGCCACATCGCCCAGCAGCAGAACGTCCGTTTCACTCAGTCGGGAGGCCAGCTGTCCGGCTTCCGGAATGGATGCGTCCATAGCCGGTGCTGTCAAAAGACGCAGAAACGGCTGTTCCAGAAGAATCGTTTCCAGATCGATGCGTTCATCCCGTTCCAGCAGATTTCGGAGAAAACGAAACTCCCACCGCGGCCGCTGTTCAATCAGCAGAACGCGCGCGCTGCTGTCGGTGACCAGCAGGACAAACGGCTGTGAGTTGTTTTCTTCGGACAGTTCCCCAGGAAGCGGATCGACTTCCACCTTCAGTTCGTGCGTCCCTTCAGACAGATCGTTCAGGACGAACTGAGCATCCGCCCGTCCGTTTTTCACGGTCACATCCTGCCACCCTCGTTCCAGACGCCCTTCCTGAATCCGAACAGTCACCTGCTGCCCGTCGAATCCCGCAGCCGCCACCGGGCAGCGTACGGTGACCGAATCTTTCGGAAAAACGGAAGTCGGCGCGTCCACCGGTCGGGCGATGAGATCCCGCGGAAGATGCACCGAACCGACCGGCACGCAGAAAACGGGAATCCGTCGTACTCCCAGGTGGCGGGCCACATCGACCGGGTGGCCGGGTATTGTCGACCGCCCGTCGGACAGCAGAATGACCGCTCGGATCGCCGAAGCGGCCGCATCCGTGACCACATCGTTCAGGACTCCGGCCAGATCCGTCTGAGACGACCGTGTGTCCCGGGTCGATGCCAGTTCCGATTCCAGATCTCCAGGATCGATTTTGCGGCGCGATTCGGAAAACAGGACAACCCGCACATGGAAGTCTTCCTGCAGACCGTCCAGAAGCGGTCTGCGCGGGTTCGTCAGCAGATGCTGCACCACCTGGCGACGTGTGAGACGACTGATCTCCTTCAACAGTTCCCGCCGTATTCGATCTTCGGTCATTTCGCCCGCGCCGGTCGCAGCCCGCTCCCCCGACGGCCGCGGCTCCCGATCCCATGCGGCTTTCCAGGCGGCCAGATCGTTGTCAGGAGGGTCAGGGGCCACCTGACCGATGCCGCGTGCCCGCCGCAGAATCTCCTCAGCATCCGCCTGTTCATCGGACAACTGCATGCTGCCGGACACGTCGATGGCCACAACGAGTTCCGGCAGATGCTCATGGTCCCGTTCCCAGGAAATGCCGGGCCGCAGCAGAATCAGCAGAACCAGCAGCAGGATCAGCAGCCGCAGCCCCAGCAGCGCGATCGCGGTGGTGCGGGAAACCAGAACGAGTTCCTTCCGCAGAAGGGACACACACAGCACGGCCGTCAGCAGCACGGCGAAAACAACGGTCGCCGCGAACCCGATCGATTCGAATCCGGAAAAGGTGAAATGCCGCGTCATCACCGGCGCAGGATTACAAAGCGGAGTTCCGAATGCGACTGACTGAATACCGAATCTCGGTTTCCGTCGTTCGATGATTCAATACCACCAGACGCAGAAGACTCCGCCCGGCACTCAGCGTGGACGAAAGCACAACATCGCCTTCATCGCGCAGCCGCTGCAGCAGCCGATGATCCCGTGCGGCCCGCTCCGCTTCGGATTCTCCCTGTCTCGGCCGATGCCGAAACCCCACAACGGACAACGTCGGCGGCACGACTTCAAACCGGTCGTCTTCCTGCAGCAGCCGGGCGGCCAGTCGAGCCAGCTGCATGTCCTGTTCGATCTGCCGGGCCAGCTCAGCGCGTCCGGCCGAACGCAGAACCATCCACACCGGCAGAACGCGGGCCGGACGGGACAGTTCCGGACCGAATTCATAGGGATTCACGGCATCTCGGGGCAGATCGCGCAGGTAATCTCCGCCGCTTGAAAATGCGGCCCGCAGTGCCCCGCGGTCCCGCACCAGCACGCAGCCGACCCCGACGGGGCAATACAGCCATTTGTGCGGATCCAGGGTGAGCGAATCGGCTTCCGACATTCCTTTCAGCAGCCTCCGGCCGGTGTCGCTGATGCCGGCAAAACCGCCATAGGCACCGTCCACATGAAACCACACGGAATACTCACGACACACCTGAGCGATCTCCGACAGCGGATCGACGGTTCCCAGGTTCGTCGTTCCGGCACTGGCCACCACACACACCGGACTGCAGCCGCGATCCACATCCTGCTGCAGGGCACGCCGCAGCCGTTCCGGACTCATTCGAAACGAATCGTCCGCCGGCAGAATCCGCATCGCCTGTTCGGGAAACCCGAGCAGCGATGCCGCCCGAATCACGGATGCATGGCCTTCCGAAGACACATACACACCGGGCATCTTCGTTCGGTCTGTCCAGCGGGTTCGAGCGGCCGCCAGAGCTGTCAGATTGGCCATCGACCCGCCACTGGTCAGAATGCCGGCCGCCTGCGGATCGAAATCCAGCATTTCTGCAATCCACCGCAGAACGGTCTGCTCCAGCGCCGTCACCGTGGCGCCCCCCAGCCAGGTCCCGGTGAAAGGATTCGTGGCTGCAGCCAGCATCATTCCCAGAGCACCCGCGAAACTGGATGGCGCGGGAATCCATCCATGAAACCGGGGATGGCAGACGTGCGTCATGCCCGGAACCACACGCTGAAAGAACTGCTGCAGACAGTCCGAAAGCCCCGACCCGTTTTCCGGAAGCGGTCCATCGACGGCCGCCATGTATTCAGACGGTGACGCCGCGTTCATCGCCCGCAGTCGACTGAGCGAACACGCATGATCGACGAACCGATCGATCAGTTCGTAGCCGACACGGCGCATCGTGTCTGCATCCGGATCCAGTGAAGGCCGATTCATAAAACTTTTCATCCTCCTTCATCGCCACCGGGACATCATTGCGGCTCCGAATGGCCGTATTCATTTCCCGAATACCATTCCGCCCCGCCGACACACACCGTGTGGTGGGCACCAGGAGGTGCGCGACCGGCGGCATGCGGATTGTTGTGTTTGTTCGGTACGACCATTAGGGTGTTCGTCGATTTTTCTCCGGGAATCAGCCGGAGACATGTTCATCAACCTGAAAATGAGCCGGTGGCAGCCGGAACAGTCTCAATGCGGTTTCTGGTGACAGGAGGCGGCGGGTTTCTGGGACGGCACATCGTCGAACAGCTTCGACAGGCGGGCCACCAGGTGCGCATTCTGTGTCGCGGCCGTTACCCGGAACTTCAGCAGCCGGGTGTGGAACTGCTCCAGGGAGACATCCGCGATGAACAGCGGCTGGTCCAGGCCTGTACCGCTGTCGATGCCGTCTTTCATGTGGCGGCCGTCCCGGGTGTCTGGGGTCCCTGGAAAACATACTATTCCATCAACACCCTGGGGACGAAAAACATCATCCGGGCGTGTCAGCGCTGCGGAGTGCGACGGCTGATCTACACCAGTTCGCCAAGTGTCGTGTTCGATGGCACGGATCATCACGAAGCCGATGAATCCCTGCCGTATCCATCCCGCTGGCTGTGTCACTATCCGCATTCCAAGGCACTGGCCGAACAGGCCGTCCTGGCAGCGGCCGGGACGGAACTGAAGACCGTTTCACTGCGCCCGCATCTCATCTGGGGACCTGGCGACAATCATCTGATTCCCCGTCTGCTGCAGCGGGCCCGGTCCGGACGACTCCGCCGCGTCGGCAGCGGACGCAATCAGGTATCCGTCAGCTACGTGGAAAACGCGGCCGCCGCCCATCTCCAGGCAGAAGCGGCTCTGCGCCGCTCCTCCACACCGTCCGGCCGTGCGTATTTCATCAACGAACCGGACCCGGTCTGCCTGTGGGACTGGATAGACGAGATTCTGGCACTGGCCGGTCTGCCGCCCGTTCGCCGATCTCTTTCTGCTTCAGCAGCCCGCAGACTGGGCGCGGTGATGGAAGTCCTGTGGAACGTGCTGCCGGGAGAACCGCCCATGACCCGCTTCGTCGCCGAACAGCTTTCCGGAACTCATACCTATTCGATTCAGGCCGCTCAGCGGGATTTCGATTACGTCCCCGTCTGTTCCATGCAGGAGGGAATGAAGCGTCTGGAGGCCGCTCTGAAGGAGGCGGGACAGGCCGCATTCCCGTGACAGCCCGCCGGTCCGCGACAGACCGGACCGGCAGCCGACATGACGCCCCGAAATCGCCTGACCGCCGGTCAGGAAGGCACGTCCCAGTCCACCGGATCGCCCAGGGCCCTGCGAACGAAATCCGGAGTCGTCATCGGACGCAGGGTGTCGCGTTCCACCGTCACTCCCACACTGCGGGCACGAAAGACTTCGCGTTCCCCGATCCGGCCGATGAAACCGAAGTCGAACGACGTTCGCCCCCAGCGGATGATTCCCACGTCGATGTCCAGAAGATCGCCGCAGCGAGCGGATGAAATCCAGTCCACACTCACGTGAGCGATCATCCATTCCCAGCCCGGAGCGCCTTCCGTTCCGTCCAGTTCCAGAGACCGCACCCAGACTTCCGTCGCATCATCCATGTAAGCCACGTAGTGGGCATTGAACACGACGCCCTGCTGATCGCATTCTCCGTAGCGAACACGTATCCGATGCTGAAAAGGCATGGTCATTCCGTTCTGCGATGGTCGAAGGTCCGCGACACGTTGCTCTTGACGCCGTCACCGCCGTTCGCAAACCTTACAGGGTGCGATTCAGAGATCAAATCCGGGATGCGATCGATCCGTGGGACTGCTGCCCAGTTCGTTTCGATCCGCACGGCAGCCAGGCGTCCGTTGCGATCGTCATTTCTGAAAAGACTTCGGATCCGGAAATCTGCTTCATCCAGCGCACAGTCCGCGCGGATGATCCGTGGTCCGGTCACGTGTCCTTTCCCGGCGGACGTGCAGAACCGGCAGACCGGTCTCCGGCCGATGTCGCAGAACGCGAAACACGGGAAGAAATCGGGCTGGAGCTGACAGAAACCGACCGTGTCGGAGCACTCCGTGTTCTGCCCAGAATTCGTCGGGGGCTGACACTGTTCCCGCTGGTCTACTGCATCGATGCCGGTCGCCAGTCCGAAGCCGGTATCCAGGCACCCGACGAGGTGGATCGTGTCTTCTGGGTGCCCCTGTCGCACCTGACCAGCAGTCGGTTCGTGACGAGTCTGGACTACCGGCTGGACGGCCGCCGGCAGACCTTTCCCGCGATCCGTTACGAACAGCACCTGATCTGGGGACTGACGCTGCACCTGGTGTCCGGTCTGGCCGCCGCTCTGAAACAGCCGTTTCCCGCTCTCGACTGACTCCGTTTTCTTTCGGCAGTTCAGCCGATCCTTCCGGTCTGCCCGCCCCGGCCCGCAAACACCTGCAGGCACTTATGGTCCCGCTTCCGGCTGGTCACCGCGGTGCAGTCTTCCACGTCCGCGTTCGACATCCACGTCGATCATCGCATCAGACGAACCTGGCTGCACGGTGATGACTTCCCTGTGTCGAAATCGGCTGCCGCTGTACCGTTCCACGGTCAGCCGCACTCGTCCGGACACGATGCGGCCGCGAATCAGTCGCACACGAACACGGAACCGACCGGGGGGAGCCATCTGACAGCGGTATTCTTCCACGTGCCGCCGCCCGCTGCTGCTGGTGCGTACCAGAATGCCGCCGTTCACCGTGATCTGATGACTGTGGTCACACACCGCGCCGCCAGGTTCCGTGACGACCAGATCCACGTCGCTGTCTCCGGCCCATTCGGCACGCACAATGAGGTCCCAGCGTTTCGCTTCCAGAACCTGTTCCCGCAGCCGGGCCGCCAGATCCGTGTTGCCGGACTCCTGAACCGCCACGATCGTTCGATGCAGCGTTTCCTCAGCCTCCTGATGACGGACGGCCGCATCATCCGTCCAGACATAACGCAGAATCCCGCAGCGGGACCACACGATCGCCTCCGGATCGCCCGACCGATCCGCAATGGACGCCGCACGCATCCACACGCGAGCCTGCCAGGGATCCATGCGCACTGCCTCCCGGCACAGCTGCAATGCCTCATTCCAGAACTTCATGCGGGACAGCAGTGCAGCAGCAATCAGTACCTGATCGGTGTCCCCCGCTGCGAAATCGACACGCGACAGCAGAGCGCGTTCGATTTCTTCCCGCGGACGACCGGCCAGCTTCATTTCCAGAGGTAGCACGGAGTACATCCATGGCTGTCCCTGGTTGTGCCGCACCGCAGCCAGCAGGCATTCAACGGCCAGGTCATATTCTTCGGCTTCGTGAAGTTCCGCCACCATGCGGCTCAATACGGGCCCGGGAATCCGTTCCCGCTGCAGCAGAACATCGCAGCGTTCGAACGCCGATCCGGTTGCCGCCCGCAGATACTCAATCAGACGGCGGGCCTTCCGAGCGATGTCGTTCCTGCCCGTTTCTCGACCGGTGTCTGTCTGCTGACGAAACGCGACCGGCTGCCAGACGGAGTGCGGTCCGGCCACGGCATGCGACGCATGGCGCGGACGGCGGTTCCGAACAGGAACGGACGGTGTTCGGGAAACCGGACTGGACGTCTGTCCCGACCGAGACTTCAGCGCGTGCGTTTTTTTTTGAGAACGGCGTTCGTGATACCGCCCTCACCTGCCTCAAGCAGAGCATTCCATTCCGGAGGCACGCTGAAGGCACCGCCGCCAATTCCACCGAACCCGCCGCCGGCTCCCCCGAATGCACCACCGGCACCACCAAATGCACCACCAGCTCCCCCACGGCCGAATCCCCCGGCACCACCCGCTGGGGGTGTCGCGGGAATCACCAGATCTCCCACCGGATAGATGCGGGTGTCCAGATATTCGTCGGAATTGGCCACTTCGGCCGTGGTGATCTTCACAACATCATCCTGAATGATGTAGGTCAGTTCCGGGTCGGTTCTTTCGAAGATGAGTTTCAGAGCTGTCTTCAGCGTGATTCCCTCCAGAACAATGTCCTGAACGGTCACATCCTCCAGTGAATCGATGGCCTCTTCTGAGAGGATCTGGAAGTCGGGCCAGATGGTCATGCGGTAATCGCTGCCGGTTCCGCCGCCAACCGATCCCCAGGTTTCCGTGTAGTAGTCCGCCAGGAAACTCAGAATCTCGTCGAGCGACGCTTCCCCCGGATAATCCAGCAGTGGAATCGGTTCCGACAGCATCCGGTTGAGCCATTCTTCGGTTTTGCTCTGCGACTGCAGCGCCAGGGAAGAATATTTGGGCTTGCGTGTGAGTGTCAGAGCACGCCAGACATCCGTGGGGGGATACTGCACCGGCGGTTCATCGGGAAACGGCACATGGGACAGTTCCACCTGGTAAAGCGCTTCCAGAAAGCGGTCGGCCCGCAGTTCTCTGAGACGACGGGCCTTATCGAGCTGCCCCGATGCTTCGGCCATCATGAGGGCCTGAGTCGCCGGTCCGTTGCCCGGCTTCAGTTCAATGGCAATGCGGGCCGCCGTTTCGGCATCTTCGTAGGAATTCGTGTCACCCTGACTGGCGCGGTACAGCAGACCCCGAACCTGGTCGATAATTGTCTGCAGGTCTTTCTCCTGCCTGGCTTCTTCTGCCAGCAGATTCGCCTGCGCTTCTTCCACAGCGCGGCGCACCGCCTGACGTTCCCGCACCGCTTCGCGTTCCTCGCGCCGTCGCTGAACCTGACCGATGGCGCTGGCAATCCGCGCCCGCAGCTGCACACGCACGTCGTCCGCGATATCCGTTGTCGCTTCCACCGTGGCCAGCAGATCCTTGAGCAGCGATTCCGCGTACTCCGGCTGCTCCGCTGCATAACGCCGCGCTTCATCGATCGTCGTTTCGGTCGTGTGGACCATCTTCTGTGTCCGGCGGCGCAGCCGCGCACTGACATCTTCCAGAGATCCATCGATGACGTCATCCTCCGTGAGCCGGTCGTCCGCGGAGTCATCGCCGCCAGCAGTCTCCGAACTGTCCAGACTCGTCAAAACCGCCGCCACCTCGTCGTTCTGAGGA
Organism: Planctomycetaceae bacterium; assembly: GCA_015485495.1. GTDB lineage: Bacteria > Planctomycetota > Planctomycetia > Planctomycetales > Planctomycetaceae > S139-18. The sequence goes on along the minus strand of WFTL01000065.1, from coordinate 35,337 downwards.
TCCAGGGCGGCTGCCTGCCGGATCACCGCCAGCGACGCACCTTCGCGTCCCATGCGCTGCAGACGTCTGGCCACGCGGACCGATCGATCCATCAGCGTCTGGAATTCGTCGGCAGCTTTGCCAAGAAGCTGCAAAGAGGCCGCCGGATGGACCACTCCGCCCGTTTCAGCGAACCGTTCTGACAAGACTCGAACCTCCGCTCCGCCAGGCCGTGACACGGCTGCTTTCCACGTCACCGTGCGGCCATCTGCCAGAGTCGCCGTCAGGGGCTCTTTTGCCACATGCCTGTCGCCGGAAAACAGAACCGTGTGCACATCCGGCCTCAGCCAGGAACATTCGTTGATCACAGGAATTTCCTGCCCGCCGGCCGACACCGATTCGATGCGGGTCGGCTGTATCTGCAGAGACGCCACAACAGCGCGTCCGTCAGGAAGTTCGGACTCCAGAGAAACCACGGTCCCTCCGGTCCGGCCGGCCAGTGCCGACGGGACCACAGAGCTGGCGATCGGTCCGGTCACGATCCAGTGCACGGAAACCCGAGACGCCGCCATCCGATCCGTCACTTCACGGATTTCCTCCTTCGTCAGCACGTGCAGAGCCGTCACACCGTCGCCAATGAAACACACCGACATCGGCTGCCCGCCGGCCACCGACAGAACATGGTCCAGCGCCAGACGCAGATTGGTGGCCCCCAGGGGTGTCCGGGACGACAGGCGCCTGCGGGCCTGAGAAAATTCCGCCGACTGCGGACTGACGAAGCCGTCCGTCAGCGGCTGACACAGACTGTCCACGACGGCCAGCTGCACCTGGTTTCCGGCCGGCAGATGATTCGCAATGTCATCGACCAGCTTCAGCGCTGCGCTGCGCACATAACCCACCTGACTGGCCGATGTATCGACGATCAAAAGATGCCGCCGAATGGTGGGTTTGCCCGGTGCCGTGTCGCGCAAAGCAATCGCCTGCCAGGATTCCCGGCCTGCTGAATATTCCACGACCACCGCGTCGCCTTCATCGACGGCCCCCATCACTTCCGAACCAGGTGTTCCCCCAGGCAGGAGAATCAGAAGGACAGCAGCACAGGCAGACAATCCGGAACACCGCATCGATCATTGTCCTCTTCGGCGACACCGATCACACCAGGAAACATACAGGAAAACCCGACCTCCGGCCGGGTCCACCTCACAGTCTATAGTCGTACTCGGATACGTGAGAAAGGAATTCCCTGCAAAAACCCGTTCCCTTCCGTGGTTTTGTCCGACCGCTCAGGCACCGACGTTGAATGCGGTCCTCTCCGCAAAGTCATCCTGTCACCGGAGCTGTCTGCTGTGCTCTGTCCGGATCGAACGACACAATCCGTACAGTCTGGCAGAACTCACCGGCCGGCCCGGTCCGCAGAAAACGAGCCGCCCAATCCGGCATTCCGGTCGGATGATTGAATCAAGCTGTCCGGCCACAGAATCGATGTTCTCTGCTGGAGGAACGGATCGTGGCCAGAACGAACGGCCCCATCGACAGAGCCGCAGACGACTCAGCAGCACAGGCGATTTTCGGTCTTTCGACAGCCGTTCCCGGAGTTCTCTGCAGTCTGACCATTCTGACAGGCACAGCCCTTCTGGCCGTCCTGGTGGTTTCCCGACTTCCGGAACAGGCCGGAACCGTTTTACCGCCGATGCGGTGGCCCGATCCGAACACCTGCACCGGCTGCCCGTCGGCCATGTTCAGCGAGGCCCCTGTTGTCCTCACGCCGGACGACATCCTCATTGTCGGCAGCCTGGCTTCGCCGGACCAAACTCATCGCATTCAGATCACCCTGAACGCTCCGTCATCCGGAGATCCGGCCGGGCAGCTCCCGGCAACACAGACATCCGCTCCCAGCGGCCCCATGTCCTGGCAGATCGTCAAATCTCCGGGACACAGTGGCACCATGGTGTCCTTCACGGCCGTTCCACACGATGAACCGCGTGTGGATGTGTCCGTGCCTGCATCTGATTCGGCCGCTTCAGCCCCCCTGCCGCAGCGACGTCGGTTCTGCATTCCTCGTCCGTCAACGGGCGTTCCTTCGGCGGTTCTGCCATCCCATCCGTCCGGTCTAATCACAGTTCTGGCTCTGATCTGCCGTTCGGGTCGCTGTGCCGTGTACGCAGACGAATCCACGATTTCACGTCAGCAGGCCCGGCATCTCGTGCAGACGGTCGATGACCATCTGCGACCGGAAATCGAAGCACGTCTTGGACAGATCGAAGACATCGACCGCGACGGACACCTGACACTGGTTGTCACCGATCTGTCCAGAATCCATCCATCCGACGTTCCTCTTGTGGGCTGCGTGCGGGAAACCGACTTTCTGGTTCCCCATGATTTCGGTGGAGACATCGTGTATCTGGATGAACAGATTCTGCACACGGAGTCGGCAGCCCCCATTCTGGCTCACGAACTGACTCATGCAGCCGTATTTTCACGCCTTGTCCGGCTGCGTCGATCCGGTCACGCGGTCGCGCACATGCCGCGCTGGTTTCACGAAGCGGTCGCTCATGCGTGCGAGGCGGACCTGTTTCCGGCCAGCCCCAATCTCGCCCCGCGAATCACCGCCTGGCAGCGCGATTCCGGGCGCTGGCCCCTGACGGCCGGCCGACCGAATCCCCGCAACGTGTCGGGACGCGGTCCGGTTCGGGCAGCCGGGCTGTCTTATGTCAGGCATCTGCTTCGGTCCATCCCCTGGACAACACTCACCGATCAGGTGGCCACACGCCGGATCGGTGTGGCCGATCCGAACCATGCGGACTTCCAGAGTGCCTTTCGCGACTGGGCGGTGACCATGACGCAGTCGCCCGATCTGCCCGACGTGCAGATTCTCCACACCGGTCGCCCGAGCGAGCGCAGCTCCGGACATCAGAAACCATCCAGGACCTGCTGCGTTCCCATCGCGGGCACAGCCGTGCGGTGGTTTCGCACCGACGGTCCCTGCCGGGTGCTGCTGGCCGCACCGGCCGACAGCCGCCTGCAGATCACAGTCGTGAAACAGGGCGCGAACGTTCGCAGGCGGAATGAACAGGTTTCCCCGGTTCGTTCTGCAGTAAACGAAGGCCGATCACCGTTCTGAGCCGGTGCGTGCCCAAAGATTTCTCAGGTACGACGCCGTTTCGCGGGCAGATTCCAGAGCGGTCGTGCGGCCGTCTTCCGGTCCCGACTGATGAACGGTCAGTGGTCCTTCGTAACCGACGCGATGCAGTCCCGTCAGGACCGTGGAGAAATCGATTCCTCCGACTGTGTGCACGGGAACAACGTCGAAGGAAATCGGCCCGCAGCACCAGGTATCCAGCGTCACGCTGCCGTCTTCCTTCAGCACCTGATTCTGCAGGTACACGTTGCGGATCCAGGGAGCCAGGCGTTCGATGGTCGGGATTCCGTAATCCTGCCGGCAGGCTTCCAGATTGGCCGCTTCGAAGATCAGACCGAAATGCGGATGATCGATTCGTTCCAGTGTTTCCGTGATGCCATCGACTGTTTCGAACAGACTGAGCGTGTGGCACTGGTGAACCAGCGTGATGCCTCTGGCAGCCGCTTCATCAGCCGCTCGGCGGGCCGCGTCGATGTCATCCGCACGTTTCAGACACACGCGGACGAACGGCGCATCGAAAGCGGCAGCCAGTTCCAGATGGGGAACGATGTTCCGCAGGCAGTCCGGTCCTCGGGCATTGTTATAAACGATATCGAAATTCCCGGTCACCATACTGACCCGAAGCTGCCGCTGCTCCAGCACACGACGCGCCGCGGTCCGTTCGGATAACGGAGTATCGATTCCGAACTGAGAGGCCCGCATGCAGATCGCATCGTATCCGCAGGCGACGGCCAGATCCGCCAGTTCTTCAAAGGACAGGCTGGCCTGTTCCTTCGAAAGAAATCCTTCCGCAATTCGGCACGATATGGACAGCATCATCGTCGGGCGGCATCATCCAGCAGGTTCAGGAATTCGCGGAGGACCCGGGTGTTCTGCTGATAACCGCGTCCCGTGACCAGCCGGCCGTCCACAACCACGTCTTCGTCCACATACCGGGCTCCTCCCTGCTGAGCATCCAGAGCACATTTGGGAACTGTCGTGACACGTTTTCCTTCGATGCAGCCGGCTGCCGTCAGGATTTCAATGCCGTGGCACAGACAGGCGACCGGTCGGCCGGCGGCCACCAGAACCCGAATGGTTTCCAGAAGATGCGGATCGTACCGCAGATATTCCGGTGCCCGGCCTCCCGACACGAACACCCCTGAAAAATCATCCGGCTGAAGATCGCGGAAAGCCACGGTCGCTTCCAGGTGATATCCGGGGCGTTCCTGAGTGATGTCCCAGGGCACGTCGGGATTCGGCGGAATTTCATGCAGCACGGTGTGATAAAGCCGGGCTTCCGGACCGGCCACGACGACACGATAACCGTCTTCCGGCAGCCGATAGTACGCGTAGAACGTATCCAGCGTTTCCGATCCATCACCGATCGGCATCAGAATGTTCGGCACGCATGCTCTCCCTTGCTTCCCTTTCGGGCACAGATCAACGTTCGCGATCTTCGGACGGTCCGACCAGGTTCGGCCGACGTTTCCCGGACAGCAGCCCGGCCAGCATGCCGATCAGGACAATGGACGTGGTCCCGATGACGATCGTCATGAAATCGTGCAGCGGATTCGACCAGTCGCTGAGACGTTTCGGCCAGAAATCCTGACGGGACAGAGCCATCCAGCTGATGATCAGCAGCCCGATGATGCCGGCCAGAATGGCTTCCGGATTTCCGGCCCGCCGCGACAGAACTCCCAGCAGAAACAGCCCCAGTATCCCGCCGGAAAAAATTCCTTCCAGCACCCACCACACGTCCAGCGCGCTTTTGATGTTCGCCACGGCCAGGATCACACCGATCGTGGTCCCCGCCGCTCCGAAGAAAAGAGTCGCCCCGTACAGCACACGCATCGACCGTTGTTCCGTTGCATCGGGATCCACATAGCGCGAGTACACATCGCACAGGACCAGCGTGGCCGAACTGTTCAGACTCGTATCAATGCTGCTCATCGCCGCTGCGAAGATGGCCGCGATCAGCAGGCCGGCCACCCCCACCGGCAGTTTGCGGACGATGAAGTGCGGCAGCACCTTGTCGCCGAAATCGGCATCCGTCATCCGGGCCGCTCTGGCCGCCACGGCCGCTTCGGTCACCGGTTCTCCGTCGGCCGCCAGAGCGTCCCGAGCGGCCTGCATCCGAACTTCTTCCCGCAGCTCCGGCGTCGCCTGGTACAGGCTGAACAGTCCGGTCCCGATGAAGAAAAACAGCGTGGACACGACGGGAAACATCAAAGTTCCCAGCCACACACTGCGCCGGGCATCCGCATCGGATTTTGCCGTGATGTAGCGCTGCACGAAGTTCTGATCGATGCCGAAATTCTTCAGGTTGATGAACAGACCATACACCAGAACGATCCAGAAACTCGGACCGGGCGCCGTGAATGTCTCCGGCGCCAGACTGAAGGTTCCCACATCGAACTTGTTTTCGGCCCGGGCGATCTCGAAAAGCTGTTCGAGTCCCCCCGGGATTTCCAGAATCATGACGACCGCACACAGCAAAGCGCCCCCCACCAGCACCACACTCTGCACGACATCCGTCCAGATGACTGCCTCGATGCCGCCCAGGAGCGTGTACACCGTCACCATCACGCCGGTGAGCAGAACGATGGTCGTCATGTCCCAGCCGGTCAGAGGGGCCAGGGCCAGGGCGACCAGATACAGAATCGATCCCACACGCGCCAGCTGCGACAGCAGGTAAAGCACCAGCGCATATGTGCGGGCCCACGGTCCGAACCGCTGTTCAAGCTGAGCATAAGCAGAAATCGCGCTGCTGCTGCGGTACAGGGGCACGAACCAGCGGACCGCAGTCACCGCGGCAATCGGCAGCGACAGCCCGAACACCCAGGAATTCCACGTGCCGCCATAGGCCTTTCCCGTGTTCCCCAGAAAACCGATGCTGCTGACATACGTCCCGAAAATCGACAGACCAACAGCCCAGCCGGGCAGAGAACGGCCGGCCGCCATGAATTCCTGAGTCGTCCCGCTTTTGCGGGCGAACCAGCAGCCCAGACCAAAAACACTGGCCATATAAGCAACCAGCACGACCAGATCGATGGAACGCAGTTGACCGTCCATTGAAATCCTGTTCTGACAGCGCAGCGGAAACAAGGTGCAGGCAGACCGTCTCTCCCTCTCCGCGCCGCGGCGGATCCGATCTGCCGACAGGTTCTGTCGCCGCCCCTTTATAGCGGCATCTCCAGGCCGGTTCACGGCCGCCGGACCCCTGCGGCGCAAAACGGGAATATCCGGACGACAGCAGCAGCCGACTGCACCGGTCCCTCGGGAACCGTCACGACCTTTCGTTTCTGAAGACTCAGGCCCACGGCGGTGTGGCCAGACGGCTCTGAACCGGTTTCAGACGACGCACCACACGCCGCGCGGCGTCTTCCGCAAGATGACTCCACAAAGTCGCCCGACCGGGGTACACGCTGAACAGGTTGTCCAGGGACGGATGTTCCTGCGCGTGATCGATCACGGTGGGCCATGGGACCAGTCCGGGTTCCGTCTGATCGGCATGCATCACCTGAACCGTCGATGCACGCCAGCAGCGCACCTGGTCGTCCGGCCAGTCCGCCTGAGGAAACAGGCGGTGCACTCTGCTGAGAATCTCCGTTCCGGCGGCCGCGGATTCGGAAGAACCGGTCGACGGTGAAACGACGTCCCAGCGGTCCAGACCGAATACAGAAACCGCTCGGTCATCGGGAAGGCGATGAGGAAGATGATTGAACCCATCCAGTTCCGGAAAACAGAACGGATCCGGAGACAGACGGGGCAGGGAAACCAGTTCTGTCGAAATGGCCACACGAGCGTAGAGACTCTGTCCGGCCCCCGCATCGACCCCGCAGGCCGTGAAGCGGCTGAGTTCCTCCGGACCGGCTCCTGTCGCGATGATGACCATCGAACAGTGCAGCGTTTCTCTGTCCCCGGTTTCCACGGACTGCACCGTTCCGTCGTGACAGTTCAGCCGTGTCACACGAATCCCGGTCCGAATGCGGGCTCCCCGGGAACGCGCCACGTCGGCCAGTCTCCGCAGCAGCACCGTGGGCCGAAACGACCGATCAGGAAGCCGGAAGACGGTATCCCAGACATCCTCACTCCCGGGAACCGCATCCCGCATTTCGCCGGCGTCCACCGCATGGCAGGGAATTCCCGCTGCCTCCCACGCCGCAGTCCAGTCGTCGGCCGCTGCGGCCATGAGACCGATAAGCATGCCGGTCTGCCCGGGTTCCAGACATTCCGGGCAGAACCGCACCGTGCGGCAGAACGATGCGTAGCACATTTCCGCCAGTTCACGCTGCCGCCTCGCAAAATACGCACCGCTGTACAGCCATCCCTGATTGCGGGTCGATGCCAGATGCCCCAGTTCGGCCGCTTCCAGAAGCGTAACAGGAATGCTTTCCTGGGCGAGCAGAGCCGCGATGGACAGCCCCGAAAATCCGCCTCCCACGATAATCACATCATTGTCCGCCACATTCCGCATGCCTGCGATCTCCTGTCCGGCCCCGGATTGTCTCTCGAACACGAAAGATGCTGCTTCTCCAGAACAGAATCCTCAGGCTTCCAGGGCAATCTCTGTTCCGCTCACGCTGCTCCCCTCGAACCGAACTGTCTTCCTCGGGAAAAACCGCTCGTTCACAGTCGGCAACATGCGGTGCCATTTTGTCATCTGCACCGCACCGGCGATACCCACACGCACTGCGTGCGATCCCGCACGCAATCCGGCTGACAGAACCAACGGACCACAAACCATCACCACGGCCACCGCCATCCAGCACACAGGCTCGGGGAATTGTGTCTCGCAGGATTGACGCATCCTGACTGGCAGACGATTCTGGTTCTGCAGCCCGTTGGTCCCAAGGGCTCCCCGGACCCGCGATTTTCCGGAACAAGGTACCACGCCATCATGTCATCACAGGGCACCCGTCGTTCTTTTCTCTCCCGGGCATCTGCCTCTCTGACAGCCGCTCTGGCCGCCGGCTCCTGGCCCGTCGCCCGCGGACGGCAGACATCCGCAAACGAACGTCTCCGAATCGCGATCATCGGAACCGGCGGACGGGGCGCTGCGAATCTGAAACAGGTGGCCACGGAAGAAATCACGGCCCTGTGCGACGTGAATGATGCCCATCTGCGCCGGGCTGCCGAACAGTATCCTTCCGCACGCCGTGAAACGGATTTCCGGCGTCTGTTCGATCATGCCGACGAATTCGATGCCGTTGTGGTGAGCACAACGGAGCACACCCACGCGTTCGCCACGCTTCCGGCTTTGCAGCTCGGCAAACACGTGTACTGCGAAAAACCTCTGACGCACGACGTCTACGAAGCACGCGTCATCCGGCAAGCGGCCGCGGAAGCCGGCGTGGCCACTCAGATGGGCACACAGATTCACGCGGGCAGCAACTACCGCCGCGTCGTGGAACTCATCCAGTCGGGCGCCATCGGACCGGTCCGGGAATGCCACGTGTGGGTCGGGCGGGCGTGGGGACGTCAGTCGAAGGAAGAAGCCGAACAGCATCAGGACATCCTGCACACACTCGAGCGGCCCGAAACAGCCGATCCGATTCCCCCTGACCTGAACTGGAATCTGTGGCTGGGACCGGCCCCCTGGCGGCCGTTCAGCCATCAGTATTTTCCCGGCCCCCGATGGTACCGCTGGTGGGATTTCGGAAACGGAACGATGTCCGACCTGGGAAGCCACTGGATGGACCTTCCGTTCTGGGCTCTGGATCTGGACGCTCCAAAAACCATCGAAGCCCACGGCCCGGACCCTCACCCGGAACTCGCTCCGGCTTCCATGCAGGTCACCTATGAATTCGCAGCACGCGGGGAACGGCCCGATGTGCGTGTGCACTGGTACCAGGGAACATATCGACCTCCCTGCTGGCACAACGGCGACATTCCGAAGTGGGACAGCGGCGCTCTGTTTGTCGGAGACGACGGGATGGTGCTGTCGAACTACAGTCGCCATGTGCTGCTGCCGGAAGAAAAATTCCGCGACTTTCAGCCACCGGAACCCTGGATTCCGCCATCCGTGGGCCACCACGCCGAATGGATTCTGGCCGCCAAAACCGGTTCGCCGACCACCTGCCACTTCGAATACGCCGGACAACTGACCGAAACCTGCCACCTGGGAAATGTGGCCCATCGGGTCGGACAGAAACTTGAATGGGACGCCGAAGCCATGAACGTCACCAATGTTTCTTCCGCCGGTGCCTGCCTGCAGCGGGAATACCGCAACGGCTGGACGCTCCGCTGACATTCCTTCCGGACCGTCCTTCGGCCCCATCCACTGCCTCCCTGGTCCCCGGAACCGGCATGGCCTGCAGGACGTTTCTTCCGCCTCACCCCAAAAAAGAAAGCACCAAAGTGACATCCGCATCCCCTGCCACAGCACGTCGAATGTCCCGACGCGGCTTCAGCACGCTCGCAGCCGGCACCGCAGCGGCTCTGCTGAAACCCGTCCCCCGCGTCCTGGCCCGGACGGCGCCATCGGACCGCATCACGGTGGGCGTAATCGGGCTGGGTTCCCGGGGATTCAACCTGGTCGATGCACTGCTGCGCAACCCGCACTGCCAGATCACGGCCGTGTGTGATGTGGACCGTTTTCATTACCGCGACCGTCCCTGGGGAACCGGCCCGGCATACGGTCGCGATCCGGCTGCCGCCCGGATCCGCGAATCGTATGCGAACGACCGGTCGGGAACCGCGCATCGCGGCCTGTTCGTCTGTTCCGATTACCGCGAACTGCTGGCACAGCCGGATCTGGACGCGGTGGTCGTCGCCACACCGGACCACTGGCACGCCCTGTGCACCTGGGACGCTCTGCAGGCCGGCTGCGACGTGTACTGCGAAAAACCCGTGACACACCTGTTTGCGGAAGGACGCGCCATCGCCGAAGAAGTGCGCCGCCGTCAGGCCATCATGCAGGTCGGCTCTCAGCAGCGATCGGATCCACTGTTCGGACGGCTGGTGGAAATCGTTCGTCAGGGACTGATCGGTGCCGTCCGCCGCATCGAAGTCGGTCTGCCGTCCGGGTACGACCGTCCCCAGGGCAGTACACAGGTCGTCTCCCCCCGTCCGGATCTCGACTACGACCAGTGGTGCGGCCCGGCTCCCCGTCTGCCTTTGATGGCAGCGCGCCACCACCGCTGGTGGCGCGGCCACCGCGCTTACGGCGGCGGAGTCCTCATGGACTGGATCGGACACCACAACGACATCGCCCACCGGGCTGTCGATGTGGAACGATCGGGCCCGCTGACAGTGGAAGCCGTCGACTGGACTTTTCCGGAAACCGACATCTACAACACGCCCCATCACTACACCATTCGCTGTGAATACGCGAACGGCATCACGTCTGAGATTTCGGATTCCCACCCCATCGGGCTGAAGATCACCGGAACGGACGGCTGGGTGTACGCCAGACGCGGACACATCGAAGCATCGGATCCCCGCTGGCTGAAGGAGCAGACGAAAGTCTCCGGTCGCCTGCCGCACACACAGGCTCATGTGAACAATTTTCTGGACTGTGTCCGCAGCCGCCAGGAATGTGTCGCACCGCCGGACATCGCCCACCGTTCCGTCACTCCGGGACATCTGGGATACGTGTCGTGGACCCTGAAACGTCCTCTGAACTGGGACCCGGATTCCCAGACGATCCGCCGTGATCCTGAAGCGGCCGCCCTGCTCAGCGCAGTCGCCTACCGGTCTCCCTGGAAACCTCCTCAGCCGGATACCACCGGATGAAAATCGTCGATCTGTCAAAGCCGATTCAGTACAACCCCGGCGATCCGTCTTTCATGAGAGTGACTGTTCGCCATCGGCCGCATCGGCGCGCCCGCTGGCTGCTCAGACTGTTCGGCCTGCCGTTCCGTCTGTTTCCTCCGGGGTTCGACGGCTGGGCCGACGATACGATTCACAAAATGGGTGTTCATTCGACCACGCATCTGGACGCCCCCTGGCATTACAGCCCCCGCTGCGGCGGCCAACCGGCCCGCACCATCGACCAGATTCCCCTGGAATGGTGTCTGGGAGACGGCCTGGTGATCGATATGCAGCACAAGCCGGACTTCGAAGCCATCACTGCGGAGGACCTGCAGACGTTTCTGCAGGAACATTCCCTGGAACTGAAACCAGGAATGATCGTCCTCATCCGAACCGGCCGGGATCGGCACATGGGCACACGCCGTTTCTTCACACACGGTACGGGAATGAGTGCCGAAGCGACACGCTGGCTGATCGACCGGGGAATTCGCGTGATGGGGATCGATCAGTGGGGCTGGGATCTGCCCCTGCCCCACCTGATTCGGGAAGCGAAACGCACAGGAGACCGAAACCTGTTCTGGGAAGCTCATCTGGTCGGCCGCGATCAGGAATACTGTCACATGGAACAGCTGACCAACCTGACCAGTCTGCCTCTGACGGGCTTTCAGGTGGCTGCGTTTCCATTGAAAATCACAGCCGCATCGGCAGCACCGGCCCGTGTCGTGGCCATTCTGGACGAATCATCTGACACGGTTACCGCTCCTGGATAATCTGTACGGCCCGTAGCGGTCATCTGGCGGACTCGGGTCCTCCTGAAAGCCGGACTGGCAGCGGTCGATAAACCTGGCATGGCCGAATGCGATCTTCTTTCCGATACGCTCGATGCGCAGAATCTGCGGGTGCTTCAGGCATATGCGGACCGCGCCGCTGCAGCCCGGGCAGCCGATCCCGATCACAACGGCTGGCTGAACCGTGTTCAGACCTGCGGCGAACTCACGGCCGCTCAGCTCACGGCCGTCCATGGCTCCCTCATCGCCCGCGGTATGCTGCGTTTCGAACTGGTCAGCCGCACGGCCGGCCTGCAGTATCGGATCAGTGATCTGGGCCGGGAAATCCTCCGCCGGCAGAACACGGTGCTGCCGGAACCGAATGCCTCGGACGATCCGTCGGACAACGATCGTGCCGCACCGGCCGAAGCACACGGTTCCGAAACCCATTCCGCCGACCCGCAGATGGCCCGCGCTGCCTGACGGGCGATCTGAGACCCTTTCTGCCGGACAGCACCGGCCGGACATCCGGCCTGTCTTCAGCGCGTGGGCACCCAGATCGCAGGAGACGCCGCGTCGTCCGCAGATGTCCGTACACGTCGGCGGGCCAGAATGCGCAGGTAGGGAGGCACGAAGCGGCCTCGATACCCGTAATGAGACACGGGGGCCGACCAGTCGGCCCGCATTGGCTCGCACACGTCTTCAATCACGAACCCGCTTCGGCACAGTCCGCCCAGCAGCTGCTCGAGCCGATGCAGATACTCGGTCGTGCCGGATTCCCGGTACGAATCATCGATCTGCCGGGGCAGCGGCCCTTCGTGATAATACTCCAGACCGATCACGAACTGCTGCCGCTGGTTGCGATGGCTGACCTGCAGACTGATCGGCTGCTTGTGCTGACTGATGTAGATCCCGTCATCTTTCAGAACACGAGCCACTTGGCGGTATACCGCTTCCACCGAAGGCACATAACAGGTACTCACCGGCTGATGCACGACATCGAAAGACGCCTCGTCCAGGACAGACAGGTCATCCATGCTGGCCGAAATCGTGCGTACAGACAGTCCCCGACGGCGGGCCTGTTCGTCATCCAGACGCAGCATTTCCTCACTCAGATCCACCACCGTGACCCGGGCTCCGGCAGCCGCGTACAAAATGGACTGCCATCCGCCTCCCGACGCCAGACACAGCACGTCCCGACCCCGCACACCGTCTGCGAGCCAGCCGCGGCCGTCCAGAACCCGCAGAGGATCACGCAGTTCTTCATCAGTGGCTGTACGGGCGAACAGGCTTCCCGATCGGGCCAGGCGGTTCCAGGCCTTCCGGTTGCCGTCACGGCTGTCAGCGGACGATTCCGTCATCCCGTCGACCTTTGTTCAGCAGAAAAAAAACACGTGTACCGGATCGAACATGACTTTGGCAGCCGCATTTCGCAAACATCGGAATTCCATCAGACGCCCGCCGGTATCGCCGCAGGGCACTGGTCCCCGCCTGCCTCCCTGCCTTACAGTCTGCACCGTTGAATGCCGGCAGTCAGCCGGATATCCGGAATGCCGACGTATCGCGTCCGGCTGTCCGGCCATTCCAGTTCAGCGTACCGATCGAGAATTCCAGACAAGTACCGACCATGGGCAAGAAAACAATCGACCAGGTGGATGTGTCCGGCAAAACGGTCCTCATGCGGGTGGATTTCAACGTCCCTCTGGATGGCACCCGCGTCACGGACGACCGCCGCATCCGGATGGCTCTGCCATCGATCGAATCCGTCCTCAGCCGAAACGGACGCCTGATTCTGATGAGTCATCTGGGACGTCCGAAACCGGGACAGGACAATTCCCGGTTCAGCCTGCGTCCTGTGGCCGAACGTCTGGGCGAACTGGTGGACGCCGATGTGCTTTTCGTGGAAGACATCGTCGGCCACGAAGCCCGCGAACGCGCCGCGGCTCTGCAGCCGGGGCAGATCCTGCTCCTGGAAAACCTGCGGTTCCACGAAGGCGAAAAAGCCAATTCCCCGGAGTTTTCTCAGGCACTGGCCTCCCTGGGCGACATCTACTGCAACGACGCGTTCGGCACCTGCCACAACATGGATGCATCGATGGTCGGCGTGCCGATGGCGATGGGCGACCGTCCCAAAGTGGCCGGCTTCCTCGTTCAGAAGGAGATCCGGTTTCTCAGCGATGTCCTGTCTTCACCCGAACGGCCCTTCGTGGCCATTCTGGGAGGTGCCAAGGTATCGGATAAAATCAACGTCATTCGCAACCTGCTGAAACGGTGCGACCGCGTCCTCATCGGCGGAGCGATGGCCTATACGTTTTCTCTGGCCCGCGGTGGCCAGACGGGAAAAAGCCTCGTGGAACCGGACAAAACGGACCTGGCCAGAGAACTTATGGAAGAAGGCGGCACGAAACTCGTCCTGCCGGCCGACACGCACTGCGGCGACGACTTTCGCCCGGACTGCAGCAAACTGGTCGTCCCGGCCGGAGAAATCCCCGACGATTATGAAGGACTCGATATCGGCCCGGCCACCGCCGCCCTGTATTCCGACATCATCGAAGAAGCGAAAACCGTCGTGTGGAACGGCCCCATGGGAGTCTTCGAAATGCCTCCGTTCGATGAAGGCACCCGCGCGGTCGCTCAGGCCATTGCGGACAGTTCGGCCACCAGCATCATCGGCGGTGGCGACAGTGCGGCTGCCATACAGAAACTGGGTTTCGCCGATCAGGTCACGCACGTCAGCACCGGAGGCGGGGCCAGTCTGGCGATGCTGGAAGGACGCACATTCGCATCCGTCGAAGCGCTCGATGAGGCCTGAACAGATTCGCGGACTGCCGACTGTCTCACGTCTTTTCCACGTCCGAACGGTCGAACATCCGGACCGACCGGCTGCCTGCCGACCGATGCCCCGCACCGCAGCCGTTCAGGGAGATTTCTGCAGATGCCCCCAGGATTCACCGGACGCCCGTCTGTCCGAATGACCGTGATCATCTGGCTGCTGGCCACCAGCCAGGTGTTCGCCATCCCGCTGATCGTGGCCCATCGAGGCGCTTCGCACGACGCTCCGGAAAACACGCTGGCCGCCTTTCGACTGGCATGGGATCGGGGAGCCGACGCGGTCGAAGGGGACTTTCGACTCACTGCCGACGGACACATCGTCTGCCTGCACGATGAAACAACAGAACGGACAGCTCCCGCACAGCCCGCACTCGCTGTCGCCAAATCGACCCTGAAACAGCTCCGCCGGCTGGACGTCGGACGATGGAAACATTCCCGGTATGCCGGAGAACGGATCCCCACGCTGGAAGACGTTCTGGCCACGGTGCCTGACGGACGCGGTGTGTTCGTGGAAATCAAGTGCGGTCCGGAAATCCTTCCTGCCCTCCGCCGGCAGCTTGCTGCATCCGGGCTGCGGCCGGATCAGATCACCATCATCAGTTTCAGCAAAGCCGTCATTCGCCAGTCCCGCCGCCGCATGCCGCAGTATGCCGCCAACTGGCTCACCAGCTACCGGCAGGACAATCCGGACGGCCCCTGGAAACCCGCGCCGTCGGATGTCGTGCGGACGCTGCGGGACACCCAGGCGACCGGCCTGGGATCGAAAGGCAACCTGAATGTTCTCAACGGACCGTTCATCCGGCTGATTCGTGATGCCGGCTGCGGAATTCATGTCTGGACCGTCAACAGTCCGGATGCCGCCCGGAAGTTTGCCGAACGGGGCGTCGATTCCATCACCACCGACCGCCCGGCTCTGCTGCGGACCGTTCTGGAACGAACGGCTGCCGAACCGCCCCGTCTTCAGCCGGCCGAGACAGCTCCCTGATGGTCTTCGATCGGCCGATCAGCCGCTCTCGGCCTTCGCCAGCAGCGTCTCGATTCCGCCGGTCAGAATCGGATCGATTTCCGGCGTGCACCAGGCAACGCTGACCGCATAACCGCCCTGCGGATACGCTTCGGCCGTCGGAATGTACCAGGGACCGCCGTCGCCGTAGGCCGCGCAGGCGACGAACCGGTCCGATGCCGCCCTCTGAGCGTTCAGCTGGTATTCGACGAAACATTCTGCCGGCAGATGCAGAATGGAAGTTCGGTTGATGTGCAGACCACTGAGTGTGATGGGAATGTTCTTTGCCGTCCGCCGCAGCCAGGCGACCGTGTACGCCGGCCGATTCCGACTCACGACGCGCTGGTTCCTGTCCGCAATCTGCTTCATGATGCGTGCTTCATCGAAGCGTTCACGATCCGGCGGCGGAAAGATATCGTGCGTCACCCATTTCAGCGAGTCGATCGGCTCCGGAATCAGCCGTTCTTCTGACGCCACCATCCCCTGCAGCATCCGCTGAGTCAGCACAGGGCGCATCGCTTTGGAACCATCGTTGTACTTCCCGGCCCCGATGTTTCCTCCGCAGCCGTTGAAATACAGATGCACGCAGTCCGGCTCCTGCTGCTGCCGCTCCTTCCGGGCCAGACCGCAGAAATCCGCACTCACCCGGCCATCCCCGTAGTAGCTCATCGGATGGCAGGCGTAGTAATGGGACGCGACGATCTTCTGCGCCCCGCTGAACAGAGCCACCGTTTTCAGCATGGGATCGATGAGGCCTTCCGGCAGCCGGTGATGTTCCGGATTGCGCGAACTGCTTCCCCGCTGCGAAGCCACGCGGCCGTCCGGTCCCAGAATCCGGCGGTTGGACGCCACCTGCACAACGCGGGCTTCCCCGTGTGCCACATGAGTCACCGGCTGTGTCTGCCGCAGTGCGGTTTCCACGGCCGTCCGTGCCCGGTCCAGACAGCGATGGAAAAAATCCAGTTCGATGATGTGCGGCAGGTCTCCCTGTTCCAGAACGATCTGTTCCGCATCCACGCAGGCGAACGGAGCATTGTGCTGGTGAACACAGTGCACCGTCACGCGATCGATCGTTGTATCGGCCGCTTCTGCAAGAGCTTCGCGCCATCGGATATGAGCGGTATTCAGCAGACCGGTCCAGTCCACCACGCACACGACAATCGGCTTTCCACAGCCCAGCAGAACGTAGCCGATCGCTTCCAGCGGATCATCGACAGCTTCCACCGGACGGATCCAGCCGCCGCACAGAGAATGCCCGATCGGAGGCGTGACATCGAAGCGAAAGGTTCCCACTCGCAGATTTCCAGGCCGGTCCCCGGCCGCTCCCGCAGCCTGCAGAACCGGAAACCCGGCCGCCGCCACCCCCGTTCCCAGAAAAACCCGCCGACTGACTGCCCGCTCCCATGCAGGGATGGATCTTTTCATAACAACCTCCAGCCAATTCAACGATCACATGAGTCCACCAGCACTGCCGGTCCGATTCTGTCTGCGAAACACCGGAATGACGGACTCCGTCACCCCACGTTCCGCTGCGGCACACACCCGTCCGTATCCACAGAGCAGCCGGATTGTAACGAGCATCCGCCTGACTGACGTGTGTTTCTTTGGAGACCTTTTTCGAATCCATGACACCGCGTGTCCGCAGCACGCCCGGCGACCACGATCCCCGGCGGCAGGCTCCCTTTTCCTGCTGGAATCTGCATGCCCCATCGTCAGAATAATCGTTCGTGATAACAGCAGCCTGAACTGATCGGTCTGTATCGGAGTCGACCGATGACTGCGTCCATGAACGGATCAACGGACGTCTGTTCTCCACATGCTGCATCGGGCATCTGGCGTCCCGCCACCGAAGTCTCTGCGTTCGACAATCTCCTTCCCTGGTCTGACAGCGCTGTTGAGGAACCGTCGGCAGACTTCCCTTTGCGACAGGGACATCCGGTCCTCTGGTTCTCCGGAGTTGTGCCATGTTACGGAATCTGACCTCCGCATTTGCCCGGTGTTTTGCGAAACAGGCTGTCTGGATTCTGTTGATTCTTCTGTGCGGTTCTTCGTCGCTGTTCGGTCAGGGGTACCCTCCGAGGGAAGCTGCGGCACGGATGGACGTCCTGGAAGGCTTTTCCGTGCAGCTTCTGGCTGCAGAACCTCAGGTGCGTCAGCCCGTGGCTGTCGATGTTGATGACCGGGGACGTCTGTGGGTTCTGCAATACCTTCAGTATCCCAATCCGGCCGGTCTGAAACGCGTCAAAGTCGACCGTTATTCGCGCACAACATACGACCGCATTCCTGCCCCCCCGCCCCACGGTCCGAAAGGAGCCGATCGGCTGACGATTCTGACGGATCAGGACGGGGACGGGATCTGTGAAACCGCCACGGATTTCGTCGACGGGCTGAATCTGGCGACAGGATTCGCGTTTGGTCATGGAGGCGTGTTTGTTCTGCAGACGCCTTATCTGCTGTTTTACCCGGACCGCAACCAGGATGACGTTCCCGACAGCGATCCTGAAGTGCTGCTTCGCGGATTCGGCATGGAAGATTCCAGCTCCCTGGCCAATTCACTCATCTTCGGGCCGGATGGCTGGCTGTACGGCACGCAGGGGACGAACAACACCGCCCGCATCCGCGGCATCGAATTCCAGCAGGGGGTCTGGCGTTACCATCCTGTCACACGGCGTTTCGAACTGTTCTGCGAAGGCGGGGGCAACGCATGGGGACTGGATTTCGACGAAGAAGGCAATCTGTTTTTCAGTACCAACTACGGCGGTTATCTGATGCATCACGGCGTCCAGGGCGCCTACTATGAAAAATCGTTCGCGAAACACGGCGAACTGCACAACGCGTTTGCCTTCGGCTGGTTTCCGCATGTTCCACACACAAACTTTCAGGGGGGCCATGTGACAGTCGGCGGACTGGTTTACCAGTCTGCTGCCTTTCCCGAACCGTTTCGGGGCAGATACATGGCCGTCGACACGCTGGGACATGCGGTGCGCTTCCATGATATCCGGCCGGATGGTTCCACATTCACAACCGAATACGCCGGCACGTTTCTGAATGCCAATGACACATGGTTCGCTCCCAGCGACCTGACGAGAGCCCCCGACGGTTCTCTGATATTCAGTGACTGGCATGATCGCCGAACCGCGCATCCCGATCCCGATGCGGAATGGGATCGAAGCAATGGACGCATCTTTCGTCTTCGATACCGGAATCAGCCTCTCTGGCAGCCGTTCGACCTGACGGCTCTGTCCTCCGATGAGCTGACAGACCGACTCAGCAGTCCAAACCACTGGATGGCCGTACAGGCTCGCCGCATTCTTTCAGAACGGCGAGATCTGTCCGTCGTGCCGAAACTGAACCGGATGCTTCGCAGCGACAGCATCCGTACTGCGCGTCAGGCGTTGTGGACGCTGGCCGGCATGGGCGTTTACGACAGCCGTGTTCCTGTGGAATTGACACATCATCGCGATGATGTTGTGTGTGCCTGGTCCATCCGTTTTCTGGGAGACCGATTCTCCACCGAATCGGATGCCTCGCCGCCCGAGGTGACGTCTGCGTGGGAAAACCGACTGGTGGAACTGGCGGCCCGGTCATCCAGTCGCCGAGTCCTCAGTCAGCTCGCCTGCACAGCGCGGCGTCTTCCTGCCCCGGTCGGTCTGAAGGTTGTCCGCACACTGTCTGCCCGGGAAGACGTGCCGAAGGACCGCTATTTGCCGCTTCTGATCTGGTGGGCTGTGGAACAGCATGCCATCGACGCATCCTCCACGGTTCTGGCACAGTTCGCCGATGAGTCCGGCTGGCGGAACTCCCTGATTCGCAAAGAGATTCTTCCCCGTCTCATGAAACGCTTTGCCGGCGACGGCAGTGGTGCGGGCTTTCGGTCTGCCGCCACTCTGCTGAATTCCACACCGGATGACGACCAGTTCCGCCACATGCTGCACGCTCTGGATGACGGACTGAAACTGGTGGGACGAGAACCGCCGCAGGGCCTTCCTCCCGGAACGGCTTTCGAAGGAATCGCCGTCCGAAAACCGAAGCAGCCAGGCCGCCGGCGTGGTCTTGCGCAGACACCTCCGGAACTGAGGGATGTCGTCCGCCGCTGCTGGAACCGGCAGACGAAAGACCCACTGATCCTTCGCGTGCTGTCGCGTCTGGGACATCGGCCGGCACTCAGTCGGACTGTGGAACTGGCGGCTGATCCGACACTGCCTTCAGACCGGCGTCTGGAAATGCTCTCGATTCTTGAAGAACTCGCCGGTGTGGAGTGTGTCGATTCTGTGCTGAGACTTCTCGACAGCGAACAGGATCCGCAACTGACGACGGCTGCTCTGAAGGTCCTCCGCCGCTTCCCCTCGCCCCTGGTGACTCGGCGGCTACTGGAACTGTACACAACGGTCCCCGACACCGTTCGCCCGGTCGTTCAGGACGTTCTCGTTTCACACCCGGATTCTGCTCTGGCGCTGCTCAAAGAAATCGACGCCGGCCGGCTGCCCGAAAAAGACATCGGCAGCGATCATCTGAAACTTCTGGCTGCGCACGAGAGTGACGCGATCGATGCGATTGTTCACAGACACTGGGGAAGGCAGACCGCCGGGACTCCGGAAGAGCGACTGGCCGAGATTCGCCGCCTGATGAACGATCTGCGAGCCGGATCGGGGGACAGCGGCCGGGGTCGGGAACTGTTCCGCCGCCACTGTGCCTCCTGCCACACCCTGTTCGGAGAAGGCCGCCGAATTGGTCCGGATCTGACACAGGCCAATCGTCAGGACCGTCTCTACCTGCTGACCAGTCTGGTCGACCCGTCGTCCCGCATCCGCCGGGAATATCTGCGCTACGTGGTGGTGAGCACCAGCGGCCGCATTGTTATTGGACTTCTGGCAGACGATTCAGCGACCGAAGTCACGCTGCTCACGGAAAAGAACCAGCGCATTCGTCTCCAGCGTGACGAAATCGACTCGATGCAGGTGTCTGAAACGTCCCTGATGCCGGAGAATCTGCTGAAGACCTTCTCGCCGCAGGACGTGCGCGATCTGTTCGCCTGGCTGCAGGAGACCTCACCAGATCATGCACATTCTTCGAAAGGACCGCAGCCATGAATCAAACCGACCGGATTCTCATTCCGGCATCGGACACAGGGCCAGTCGGGCCGCTGCTTTCCGAAGACCGGCTTTCCGCAGCCGTTTCCGGCTGCTCCCGCCGAACCTTTTTGACGTCCGCAGCAGTCGCGGCCGCAGCCGGCGCGCAGGCCGCATCCACCGTGGCTGCTGCCGCGCCGACCGCCGAATCACCACGGCCTCGTCGGGCACGCATCGCCATCACGCTCGACCTGGAAATGAGCCGCATGTATCCCCGGCGGGAGATGATGGAATGGGACTACCAGAAGGGAAACCTGAACAAAGAAACGCGACAGTACGCACTCGACGCCGCAAAACTGGCATCCGATCTGGGTGCCGTCATTCATTTCTTCTGTGTGGGACGTGTTCTGGAACAGCCCGATGTCCGCTGGCTGAAGCAGATCCATGAAATGGGACACCCCGTCGGCAACCACACGTACGATCATGTCAATGTGTGGGCTCAGTCGATCGATCAGGTCCAGTTCCGATTCCGCCGTTCCCCGTGGCTGGTGGAAGGAATGGACGTTCCGCAGATCATCCGGCACAACATCCGCCTGACGACAATGGCCATGAAACAGCGGCTGGGGTTCGGACCGGACGGGTTTCGCACTCCGGGCGGATCGTATCTGGCTCTGGATGGCCGTGAGGACCTTCAGCAGATGCTTCTGGATGAAGGGTTCACGTGGGTCAGCTCCCGATATCCCCGGCACGAATACAGCACGCCCGGCAGTCCCCCATCTGATGCAGTGTTTTCTTCCATCGTGAAGGCCCTGAAAAAAAGTCAGCCGTACCGTTATCCCACTGGTCTTATTGAAGTACCGATGAGCCCCATCAGCGATGTGGGAGCATTCCGAACCAGTCGCTGGAAGCGGGCCGACTTTCTGAAATCCATCCAGCAGTGCGTGACGTGCACCATCGAACACGGAGGCGTTTTCGATTTTCTCTGTCACCCGTCCATCATGTATGTAGAAGACCCGGACTTTGAAGCCATTCAACTGATCTGCCGACTGGTCCGGGAAGCCGGAGACCGGGCGGAAATCGTCGGACTCGGTGACATTGCAAAGATCGTCGGATGAACTTAGCGGCCATCCTGCCGCAGCCGGACCACCTGAACACAGGGAGACCATGAAATGTGCCGCCTGATCCCGTCATTGCTGCGATTCCCCGGATCTACGGTGCAGACCGTTCTGGCCGTTGCGGCTTTCGCCGGTTCCCTGCCGGCTCAGGAACGATCGGACACGGAACGGCCGGCTCCGGCGGCAACCACTCACCGGATCTACCGAAATGTGCTCACCCGACTGGAAGATCCTCCGCCGCTGCTGAATGACCACCCGGAATATGTCCACCCCATCCAGGAAACGGTGCGGTATGAGGCTCCGGTTCTGGTCGACCAGCCGGGAGCCGACCTGTCGGTCCGTGCCTGGAGGTTTTCCTATAATGCCCGCGGCATCATCGAAATGCCCAATCATCTGCGTGCCGACCGTACGGCGGTCATCGTCGTTCATCCCTGGGGAATCGATGACGGACAGGGGTGGACCACTCCCGAACCGGCCGGTGTCTGCGATTTCTGCACACCGGAAAAGAATCATCTGGCCGAGCGGCATCTGCGCGACGTTGTCAATCCCCTGCTGAAGCGGCTGCGTCCCCGTGTGGCCTTTGTCATGTACAGTCTGCGGGGCCGCGAACATCCGGTTCATCGAAAACTGTACCGCAGCATGCGGCATCGGCCGAGTCCTGAAGAACGTGCCCAGGCACGACGGGAACTGCAGCGGATCCTCACCGGGTTCCCCTGCCGCGGCGGACGTCTGCCGCAGGAAATCCGTCTGTCCGACGGACCGGTCGTGCGCGATTACTTTCGCCAGTTTCCGGGGCTGGACGCCGGAGACCATTACAATGGTCCGGGATTCTGGGATCTGCCGGTTCCGGTGAACGCCGCCATCGACATGCACGAGGACGATATCGTTATCTACGATGCCGACGGCTATCCCGCACTGCGGAAGTTCCTTTCGTCACACGGAGTGAAAAACATCCTGCTGACAGGCTATGCAACAGACATGTGTTTCTGCGAAACGACCGCCGGCTACCGCAACCTGTCCCGCGATTTCAATGTCTTTCTCGTCGGCGATGCGACACTGGCCACGTTCCCCGCCGCCCGCTCTCCGGCCGTCGCCACAAGCGCCCACGTGGCGTTCGCTTCCCTGAATCAACTCATCACCCAGTGCTCCTGGATCCGCCTCCGAGACCCCGAAAAACCGGACCATCCCTGACCACTGCGGGCAGGCCTGTCGCTCACTGTCCCTTCGCAGCGAACAGCGAAGCACCGTCATCCCGCTCAGACAACACGTTCCGCTGTACAGCGAACATCATCAGGGAACTGAAATCGGGACGACAGGATTTGAACCTGCGACCTCTGCACCCCCAGTGCAGCGCTCTACCAGGCTGAGCCACGTCCCGTGCGTGCCGGACTATAGCAGACCGTCTTCGTCTGACAATTCCCGGCGGTCACTTTCCCGCCCCCAGGCGGACACACGAACGCCTGGAACCAAGACCGATGCCGCATGGGACCTGCAGTCGCAGTTCAGCCGCCTTCTTCCGGAATCGGCTGCGCCGTGATACGGAACGGTCCGGTATTCTACTTTTCGTAAATACCGCTCACATGCCCCAGTGATGTGCGGCGGGCCGACCGGCGTCTGGAAAAGGCGCCTGAAATCACGGCGGAACTTTCCCGATTGCCCAAAGGGGCGTCGACCGACTGACTCCGCCCCCCGTTGGCCAGAGGACGCGGAAACACTTCGCCCGACCGGAACAGCTGCCGCTTGCGGGTATAACCAAGAAACTCCAGAAACGCAGGCAGTCCCACTTCGAACACGGCGTGGTTTTCCGCCTGGCGCCGCAGTTCTTTCGTGTTCGTCTGGATCTGACGGTATGTCGTCAGCCGCTTCTCGTCCTTCGAATCGTCACTGGCATCTTCCCCCAGATCACCGATGATCAGGAAACGGGTTGCCGGAGTGATGCTTCCCCGGGCTTCCTGTTCGGTGAGGATTTCGCCGCTGCCGTCCACAAAATTTCCGTTGTCATCGACCTGGACGGCCACGCGCGCCCCCTGTGCAGTGATCAGTTTGAGCAGTTCTTCGCGGTCGGAACCGGGCGACCCGTCGAAATCGATCAGCCCGGCGATGGCGACTTCCATCGGAACGCCGGACGTGAACACGGGCGAATAGATCGGATCCCCTTTGGCAACCGGACGCGCCGGATCCTGATAGGTGATGCTGGCCCGGGCCAGGTGGGGTTCCATGATGTCGACCACTTCGATGCGGCCCTTGATGTCATCCGTGTTGCGTCGTCCGACTCCCCGATTGTCGGACGTATAAACGGAAAACGTGGTGCCTTCCCGCAGGCCATCGGCGCTGCCCAGATTGATATAGGCCAGAAGCTGTGGCTGATCCACGGAAGCCACGATGCCGTCGGGAGTGGCAAAACTGATGTCCTGCTGCCGGAACAGTTCCTTCCGCAAGGCCAGCAGAGCCTGACGCTTGTCGCTGTTGTCTGCTTCCAGACGGGCCAGTTCCCGCTGAATCGATTCCCGATAATCCGCGTATTCGATCTGCAGTTCGTTCAGTTCATTTCGTGTCTGAGTGAACTGGCGGTTGATGCTGGCCAGCTTTTCCGTGTGGTCTTCCAGGGCTTTGCGGAGATCGGCTTCTGCCTTCTCCCGGCCGGCCTGCTGCGTGGCGATTTCTTCATCCTTCGCCGCCAGTGCTTCCTGCATTTCCGTGATGTAATTCTGCAGGTCGAGACGGCGGGACAGAGCCGCAATCGCTTCCACATCCCGGTCCGTGACGGCCTTGTCCAGAGCCGCTTCCAGGCTGGAGGCGGCCGCACTTTCGTCCGTTACGCGGGGTGACTGAATCTTCCTCAGGATGCTGCCGGCCACGGTATTCGGAGCCGGGTCGCCCAGCTGCCCCACCTCGGCCCCTTCCTGACCGATGATCGTCAGCAGCGTGGCAACCTTGTCCTGTTCCCGGCGGAGAGCCGTTTCCGCATCTTCGCGGTCCCGACTGGCCTGCCGCAGTTCCGATTCCAGCTGCGTAGCGGTGCTGTGCCGAATTGCCGTTACAGCCCCCAGCACCACCGTCATGACGATAAAGAACGACAGGACGCCGTAGGTAAGGAAACCGTTCTGTTGCGACATGTTTGCTTCCCGAGACAGGCCGGCAGACCGACCGGCGACATGCAAATTCAGATCATCTGCCGGACAGGCCATCTGCCTGCCGGATGGTTCGAACAGTCATCTTTCCCTTCAGGAACCTTTCAGGAACCTTCAGAACCTGCCGCACGAAACGGACAGTCTGCAGACGAATGCCGCAGAAATCCGTCTTCCGAACGCCCGTACCGGCGGGAAAGCCGGAAACGAACGCCCAACACACGGACAGAGAATCCATCCAGCCCGCGAGGAGTTTCACGCGGGACAGAATCCCCCTTGTCTGTCTCAGTGCAGCGAAACACCTGCAGCAGCCCACGACAGATCAGGTTATCGGAGCGTGAAGAGGAGTCAAGAAGTTCAAAGTGAGGACTGCTGCCGGAAACGCAGCAGGGAAACCGAATGCAGTCACACTGCGATTTCGGCAGCCGAACGGCATCTGTGACAACCAGGTGTCATCCATGGCGGGCCGTCAGACGGAGCGGCGGTGAATAGTCACACCGGTACCTGACGGGGCATCGTGCGGTGGGGCAGCGACAGAACGCCGCTGTTTCGACATATCGATCGGGCCACCCTGTCGATTCCAGCCGTTTCTTCAGACACCGAGTTTTGCGAGACAGAACACCTGCATCGGTTGACCGGACTGCGCCCAGGTTTTCCGGAAACAACGGCCGGAATCGATGCGGCTGCCGACGGTTCTCTTTCTGCCATGCAGCGCAGACCGTCTTCCGCGGACACAGCGTCTCCGGCCCGGCCGGATGCATGCGCTGTCGTGATCCTGCCGGCGGGAATCAGGATGAATTCCCCCATTTTTGTCGGACGTCAGCTTCGTCTCCGCCGATCGGCTGTTCAAAATGACCGCAGGCCTGCGGTGCATCCGTGAACCCCATGTTCATCCGATACGACGTTCCCGCCGGTCCGGGAATGTGATCGTTTCAGAAAAGTGGAATTCGAATCATGGTCAGAACCGCATCCACAATGCTTCCTCTGGGCACTCCGGCTCCGGATTTTTCTCTGCCCGATACAGAAGGACGCATGGTCACTCGTGAACAGATGGCCGGAAAACCTCTGCTGGTCATCTTCATGTGCAACCACTGCCCGTTCGTGATTCACCTGAGAGAAGCGCTGGCTCAGTTCGCTGCTGAGTACATGCAGAAGGGGCTGCAGATCGTCGGAATCAGTTCCAATGATGTCGAGCATTACCCGCAGGACAGCCCGGAAGAAATGAAACGCGAAGTTCAGGAAGCCGGCTATCCGTTTCCCTACCTGTATGATGCGTCCCAGGAAGTGGCGAAGGCCTGGAAGGCCGCCTGTACGCCCGATTTCTTTTTGTGCGACGCAGACCATCGTCTTGTCTATCGAGGACAGTTCGACGACAGCCGTCCGGGCAATGGCATCCCGGTCACCGGCTGCGATCTCCGCGCGGCCTGTGATGCCGTTCTGGACGGGCGTCCGGTGTCGCCGGAACAGAAGCCGAGTATCGGCTGCAACATCAAATGGAAACCGGGCAGGGAACCGGACTACTTCACGGGACAGGCGGCCGGGTGACGCCGCTGACACCGGGGCTTCCCCCCTTTTCAGGACCGACCGGTTCATGCGTTTTTCATTCACGGGAGACCGCCCGGAAGCCATCCTGCTTCTCCGGGACCTGGCTGCCGACCGGCGACACACTCTGGCGGCCTGCTGTCTCACCGGAGCACTTCGTGATCAGGCAGATGATTCTCTGCCGGCCGATGTGGAACCGGTAGACGCCCCGGAAGCGGCGCTCGTCGTTCCGGACTGCGACGGCGTGGTCGTGGCCGTCTCCGATACGGACCAGTCGGTCCGGTACGTCCGTCACGCCAGCCAGGCCGATCGTCATGTGATCGTGGTGCCTCCTGCCGATGCATCCATCGCCTGGAGCTACGAGCTGAGTCTGCTGCAGGATGAGGGCTGCTGCGGAATCGTGGTGGCCTGTGGTGCGCTGCATCTGCCGGATGAACCTCCGGTTCTCCACGCGGGTCGGGAGTATGAAGTCGGCCTCCCGGATGAAACCGACGCCGCCGCCAGCCGCATCCGCCTCATGTGGGCGGTGGATGCGGTCCGCGCGCTGGGAGCCGCCGATCGGCAGGTCACCGTTCTGGACATTTCGCCGAACGGTCGGCGGATCATTCTTTCCGATCCCCCTGGTGACCAGACGGCACGCCCGGCGGTCACTTTGCGTACATCGGAAACGGCGGCCCCGGGCCTGCTTCTTTGCCGTTCGGCGGGCAGCACGGCCGCCGGACAGATCGTCGTTCCCGGCTTCGTATCGCCTGAGACGAACCGCCAGGTGTCCGGAATCACGGATCGCGCGGTGCGTCTGCTGGGCAGCCGTCCGCTCAGCGTGCAGGCTCTGGAACGGTTTTCAGAAACGCTGCAGGTCATAGCGGCCATCGATCTGTCCGCCCGGCGGCGCCGAACCGTCGATGTGTCTCTGGATGATCTGACTGAACGGGCGGCATTCAAAACTCAGATGACCGTGATCGGCTGTGGCGTCCTCACCTGGATGCTCATCGGCCTGATCGGATATCTGCTGATCGGCCAGTTTCTGTCGCCTCCCACAGGTGTCATGCTGTTTCTGCGGGCTCTGTGGGTCGTTCCCCTGGTCCTTTTCCTGGCCGCTCAGCTTCTTCTGCCGCTGGCCCGTGGTTCCGTCGACACGGAACGACCTGTTCCTCACGAATCTCCTGACAGGACCGACTGATCCGATGGCGCGCCGAATTCCGCTGATTTCTGTCGATGACCTGGCCGAAGGCTGCTGCATGGAAGTCGCCGCCGAGGGCCGGATTTTCGCGGTCTGCCGGGTCAACGGACAGTTCCATGTGTTCGACGGCATCTGTCCTCATGCGGGCGGTCCTCTGGGAAAAGGCACACTGCAGGGCTGCATTGTGACGTGCCCCTGGCACGGCTGGCAGTTCGATGTCACCACCGGACGCCATCAGCTCAGTGATACCATCTGCCAGACTGTGTACGAAGCCGCCGTTGAAGATGGCCGGGTGGTGATCACGATCGATCAGTGATCCGGCCGGCCGCCGCACTGAAACACGGTTTTCGGCAGCGACGGTCTTTCGACGACTGCCGGTATCCGCCGGAAGCATCGATCAGCGGGAGCTGACCGGATCCACATCCACGGCCAGCTCGACGTGATCGGGCATCTGCAGATCGGCCGCTACCTCCAGCCAGATCTTCCGGACCGATTCCACATCGGGAGCAGAAATCTGCAGATGGTAGCGAAAGCGGGAACGCAGCCGGGCGATGGGTGCCGGTGCGGCACCCAGGATCCGAATTCTGCTGTCTGCGGCCGCCGCCTGTCGAAGCCGCTGAGCGGTTTCGCGGGCGGTTTCCGCCACGGCCTGTTCGTGGGGACCTCGAAATACAACGCGGGTCACGTGGCTGTATGGCGGAGCCTGCAGATCGTGTCGTTCGCGCAGTTCGTGTCCCGCGAATCCGACATAGTCGTGCCGGGCCGCATGAACAATGCTGGCATCATCCGGACAGGTGGTCTGCACGATGACGCGTCCGCCTTTTCGACTGCGGCCTGTGCGACCGGCCACCTGGGAAATGAGCTGGAACGTGCGTTCCGCGGCCCGCATGTCCGGCTGCTGCAGCATGCTGTCGGCATCCACCACTCCCACCAGCGTCACGTTGGGAAAGTCCAGTCCCTTGGCGATCATCTGCGTTCCCAGCAGGATACGGATTTTTCCGGAACGAAACCGTTCCAGGGCTTCATCATGACTGCCGGGTCGGCGCATCGAATCACTGTCCATTCGCAGAACCGGAGCCTGAGGGAACAGGTCGCGCACCTGTTCTTCCAGTTTCTGGGTGCCCGTCCCGAAATACCGGATGTTCGGGCAGCCGCATTCCGGACACTGCCTGGGGGCTGAGATCGTGTAATCACAGCCGTGACACAGTGCCTGCTGTCGATCCCGATGCCAGGTGAGTGTCAGGTCGCAGTCCGGACATTTCACGCCGGTTCCGCACTGCCGACACCAGACGGTGGGCGCGTAACCCCGAAGGTTCAGAAACAGAATGACCTGTCCGCCTTCATCCAGAGCCCGATGAATCGCCTGCTGCAGAGCCCGGCCGATGCTCAGTCCCCGCCCGATGTACGGATCGTTTCGAATGTCCACCACGACGACCGGCGGCAGAGGCAGGCCGGACACCCGTTCCGGCATCGACAGCAGCACATCCTGCTGCTGCCGGGCCCGATGCCACGATTCCAGAGTCGGCGTGGCAGATCCCAGGACCAGGGGGATGCCTTCCATGCGGCAGCGTTCCCGGGCGACTTCGCGGGCGTGGTAACGGGGCGTGCTGTCCTGTTTGAACGACGGTTCGTGCTCTTCGTCGATCACGATCAGGCCCGGTCGGGGCGTGGGAGCGAACACCGCACTGCGGGCCCCCACCACGACTTCGATTTCACCGGACGCGATCTGCTGCCACTGCCAGTGGCGTTCGGCATCCGACATGTGGCTGTGCAGCACCGCCACGGATCGGAATCGGGACCGAAAACGCCGAATGGTCTGAGGAGTCAGACTGATTTCCGGAACCAGAACGATCGCCTGGCGTCCATACCGTACGGCTTCCCGAATGGCCCGGATGTAGACTTCCGTCTTGCCGCTTCCGGTGACACCGTGCAGCAGAAAGGTCTGATGCTGACCGGATTCCATGGCCCGGCAGATTTCATTCAGGCAGTCCCGCTGCCGGGGATTCATTTCCAGGTCCGGTTCGCGGTCGACCGGTTCGGAAAGCTGTCCCTGCAGTTCCGAACGCACACGTTCCACACGCAGCAGTCCTTTGCGGCGCAGCCCGTTGATGGGACCTGGGCCGCATCCGGCCCGTTCACAGATCTCCGCAGCCGGCAGCGGTTCCTGACACCCTCGCAGCACATCCACGACCGCCTGCTGTCGCGGAGGCAGCTTCAGTTCCGCCAGCCGCCCGTCTGCATCGTCCGTGAGAGCGAACCCCTGAATCAGCCGCGTGCCGGCCCGTCGCCGCACTCCGGCCGGTACGACACTTTCCAGGACCTGCCCCCAGCTGCACAGATAACGCACCCCGATCCAGCGGGTGAGCTGCAGCATAGTTTCACTGAGCAGCGGGGCGGGATCGAGAATCTCCTGAACCGGTTTCAGTCGCCGATTCGGATTGCGGCTCTGCCGCACATCCACGCAGTATCCGACAACAGAACGGCTGCCCCGCCCCAGAGGCACCCGGACGCGCACCCCGGGCTGCAGCCGATCACGAAATTCGTCGGGAATCCGGTACGTGTAGGACTGTTCAAGCGGCAGGCTGAAGACGACTTCCGCCACCTGAATGTCTTCGCGCGCCGCTCGCTCCCATTCCGGGATGTCGGCGAATTCAAACAGTCCCTGACCGGCCACGCTGACCTGAATCCATTTGAAACGGTGCACTCACAGCCGGTCAGCCTGCCTGCCGGAAACCGAAACGCACACCGTCCGCAATCTCCGGACCGCGGTCAGGCGGAAAAGCTGCTGCCGCAGCCGCAGGATTTCACCGCATTCGGGTTGTCGAACCGGAAACCGCGTCGGTCGAGTTCACAGCAGAAATCGATCGTGGTTCCGTCAAGAAACAGATCACTCTTCTTGTCAACCACCACGCCGACTCCGTGGTGTTCCTCCAGAATGTCGGCTTTCGAATCCCAGGAATCCGTGAAATTGAAGGCATACTGGAATCCGCTGCATCCTCCGCCGACAACTCCCACCCGAACATACTTCAGGTCATCGCGTCCCTGTTCCGCCATGACGCGCTTGATTTCAGCGGCAGCTGCTTCAGTGAGTGTCACACTCATCGTTTTCTCCCCAAAAACCAGTGATGCGATGCGGACAACCGCCACACCCAACGACTACCGCAGACCGATTGTTCCAACCGTTTCACAGGGAACAGTTTACGCACACCCGCGGCACACGCCCGGCCCCGAAAGGCGACAGACCGACCAGCCCCGGATGCATCCCTGCTGCACACAACAGTTTATTCGACCGCAGCGGCCGGCTGTCAAGAGCGGGCGGGGGGCGAGGATTCGCTTTTCGGGGAAAGAAATGCCCGGCCGACGGATCCGACGATGAGGCTGTCTCAACCAGCGGTAACATTCCACCGGACCCGGCTGCCCTGGACAGCCCGAAAGGCATTCCGTCCGCGGCGTCTCCGGACGCAGAATTCTGCTCCCTGCGTCCGCATCTGTTTCGTTCTGTTCCCGTAGCGACACCGGGCGGTCGAGAGCGGTCCGGACGCTGCACAGAGACGTTTTCGGCAGACAGGCGTCAGTCCTGTTCCCTGTTCTTCATGTTCTTGCAGGAGTCCTTTCCATGCACCGACGATGCGGCAGGAAAAGCCAGGCGGCTGGCCGGCATCGACATCCGTTCTCCTGGATCGTTGTCTTCCTGCTGCCGTTTGTCGGCTGCGGTGACACAGCGCTCCCGGATCTGCAGCACGCTCCCGATGCACCTGCCGAACGGGTTTCCGTGGATTCGACGGGAAACCTGCATTCGGAATCCGTGCGACTGAAGGACCTGCGTGGTGAAGCGCGGGGGCTGCTGATTCTGAGTTTCTATGGTCCGCACTGTCCGGTCTGCCGGCAGCTGGAACCGGAACTGAACGAAGTTCTCAGACAGCATCCAGACTCGATGATTCTGCTCCGCATCAACGCGGAGCTGAGCAGTACTGAGGAACTGCTTCGCTATTTCGGGGTCCGCCGCCTGCCTCACCTGAGGGTTTTCATGAACGGCCGTCCCACGGATGTCCTGCATGGCTACCGCACCGCAGCACAGCTTTCTGAACGTCTGCACAGTTCCCTGGACTAACCAGTCGGACGGCCTGACACATCGCGACGAGACTGTCATCACACCGACAGCGTTCTGTCGTCATCGTGGTGACGGGAATCCGCGCGACGCACCCGTCCTGAGAAGTCTCCTGTCGGTCAGTCGCATCCTGCGAGATCGATGAAGCTGCCATTTCCTGACGGGCTGGCGGTCCATGCATCGTTTCGGCACGTCATCTGCAAAGCACGCGTCCCTGGAACTCGGGGATCTTCTGAAACGGAAAATCTCCGGAAGATCGCAAACACATGTCGGCCCCACCGGGTCCGACTGGCAGAGACAATGAACAAAGGAATCGTCATGGAATCTGCATACGAAGCTCTTTCACGGGAACCGGTCGGCGACACGCACCAGGCCTCAGTGCAGACGGCATCCGGCGGACTGTCTGTCCTGGATGCCATCGTCCAGGCCAATCTCAACCTGGAGACCCTGTCGACACCCGATCTGGAAGCATTCATCCAGTCGGATCAGGCCCGACGACGCAGGCAGCTTCGACACTGCTCAGACTGCTTTCGCACAGCCTGCGGCTGATGCGGCTGAACGTATGCGCACGGTGAACGACATCCATCAGGCCGAATCCAGGAGCGTCGCGACGCCGATCCGGCAGCAGCGGCGTCAACGGGGTCGCCCGTGCTGAGCGGCCGGCCTCGGGAGCGCAGACATCCTGCCGGCACAAACAGCGGCAGCACCTCCACCACTCGATCCGACGTGATGCTCCGATCGACCTCCATTGCCAGACACTCCCGAGTGTACTCATCCGTGATTGTCTGCCACTTCAGAAGACGGCACTGCGCCGAAACAGCCACCGTCTTCTGCAGCACGCATGTCCGGGCGTCACTCTGTCTGCCGGCAACAAAAATCCGGACCGACACGAACGTCTCATAAGACCCAAAAGAAAACAGGCCCATGGGCTTGACAGACGCACTCAGGTTTCGTGTCGTGTCAGGTGTTCTGACAGTGCTGTCCTCCGACCTGTTTGCGGTTTCGGGCGGTGTGTTGAGGGAAGTCATCTGATGACTCATCGCATTCAGAACCCTCCTTTCAGGCGTCGCTCCCGTGCTGAATATGCAGCCCCGCGGGATAATCACACGGCGTCTGCTGCTGCCGGCGGTTGTTCTGTTCGGCCTGGTGAGTTCTCAGACGGCCATCAATGAGCATTTTCGGTATGTGCTGCCGAGTTTCGGGTTTGCGTTCGTCCTGTGCGGCGTGCTGGCCACTGCCGGTGTCCCGGACGCACCGGCCGGTCGTCGGCCGGCAGCGGATGTATCGATGAAGGAACCGGCGCGACCGTTTCTCCCGCGCGGCCGTCTGTCGCAGGCTGCCGGCCGTGCACTGCGTGTCACGGCTGCCGCCTGCCTGCTGTGGACATCCGTCGCTGCTTTCGGAAACCACCCGCACCATCTGGCCTACTTCAATGAACTGGCTGGCGGTCCCAAAGACGGCTGGAAACACCTTCTGGGAAGCAGCCTCGACTGGGGCCAGGACCTGCTCCTGCTGGAAAACTGGCTGTGCGACAACAAAGAACGGTGGCGCGTGTCTGAATTCGTCCTGCCCTGGCCTCGCGAACTTGTGGAACTCACCCCGTTTTCTCAGGGCCCAGGATCCGCCGTATACATCACAAGTGTCACGGCCCTCTGTCGCAACGGCGTTGTGTCCTCGAATTACCCGCTCAGCGGTCCGCTGCGGACATGTGATGAAGCCGGTCATCTATCGCGCGTTGTCGGCCGGCCGGGTTCTGGAACTCTGTTTGTCCTGAAACTCACCCCTTCTCCTTCGGAGCCGGCGTTTCTGCCGGAGCCCGGCTGTCCCGGTGATCGTCCGGCATCTGTTCATTGACGGAGGCCTCAAAGTGAGTGTTGTCCTTTTTCTTTCATTGCTCGCCGCGGAAGTGGATGCAGCCGAAAGCGTTTCTCTTCCTGATGACGTCTCCTTCACCGCCGCGCGTCGTCAGCAGTCGGAAGCGGAACAGCGCTTTGCAGCCATCATGTCACGGGCACGCCATGCCGCACTGGAACCCGACGAACGCGAGCGTCTTCTGTCTGAAATGGCCGCTCTTTGTGAACGATTTCCGGGTTCAGCCGCCGCAACGCGCTGTGCAGCAACGGTCCGTTCCTGGATGGACAAAGGTCTCGTGTCACCCGAAGCAGCACAGCATATCATCTCCGCGTCTGATCGTATGAATCCGGCACGCGACGAACTGAAGGAACTCCAGCACCAGGCTCAGGCCGCCCTCGCAGGCGACGACCACAACACCATCCGCCAGATCATCGACCGCCTGGAAACCATTTCCACGAAACATCCGGGCACGCTGTCGCAGTACACAGCGCTGGCCAGCCTGCCCACGCTTTATCGAAGGCTGGGAGAAAACAGGAGAGCGCGTGAGGCTGCCGTCCGTTTCCTGCGAGACTTTCCTCCTGACAGGTCCGCATCACTTCCGTCCTACTCCCACTACCAGTTCACCAATGTGTTTCTTCTGGCCTCACTGCTCGCGGCGGATTCGGTGCCGGAGTCGCTGGATTTGTACCGCCGAATCGTCGCCGACAATGAAGGCAACGCATTCTTCTCGATACCTGCATTGTACGATGGCGGCGTTGTGGCGATGCGGGCGAAGATGTACGACGACGCGGAACGCTTTTTTCTCGATCTGGCCGAGCATTTCGAGCCATCAGAAGACAACCGTGTGATACTGGCACGCTTCAAACTGCTTGAGATCGACACAGCGCGAGGTGAACTCGAGAAAGCACTCACGCTGGCAACAGCCCTGCGCGATGAATTCCGAGGAGGCGACGAACACTGGGAGCGGCTTGCGGACAGATGGGTGACGTCACTGAACAACAACCTTCACCCGAAAAGGGCACAGCCCTCGCGTTCCAATGGCACGACCAGCCTGTCCCCTGTGCCCGATCCACTGAACGATGCCCGGAGAAAGACCGGGGGATTCACCGAAACCACCGCGCGTCCGGCAGCCAGAACAATCCTGCTGCTTACTAATGGCGCTGCACTGATCCTGATACTCTCTTTCTTCGTGTACAGAGTCTTTTGGCGCACCAGGTGACACACGGATCAACACCTCTGAGCCTCTGCTGCGCCAACTTCTGCGGTCTTTGTTTACCGCGTCGCCACTGGCAGGAGAAGGGGTGAGGGGGAACGGCGGAGGTTCGAGAACCATTGGAGCACGTCATGCCCGCGCTGGAAGAGGGTACGGGTGACCGAGAGGAGCACGGACTGAGCATGGGCACCTGCCCATGTGCGGTTGCCGCCCCACACTTTCCCATTTACCACGGCCGGCCGGATGGCCTCCTCGGCACGCCAGTTCGTCGCGTCGATCGTCGGGTCGATCAGGAACCAGAACCAGTGCATCGAGTGTCTCCGAATGTGCGCGGCCAGCCGACGGTTCGCCTCGTACGTAAACCGGCCAGATGCCAGTTCGTGCAGGGCGACGGCCAGCCCTGACGCGGGGCATTCCGAAACACATCCGCAGCGACAACGGTCCGGAGTTCATCGCGTCGGCCATTCGTCGTCACGCGGAGCGTGCGGACCTGGAGATGCTGTACATTGAACCGGGCAGTCCGTGGCAGAATGGTTTTGCGGAATCGTTTTTCAGCCGTCTTCGAGACGAGCTGCTGAACGTGGAAGAGTTCGTGAGTCTGTCGGAGGCACGGTGGTTTGCGAAGCGTCGTCTTCAGGAGCACAACGAGGAGCGTCCGCACAGCAGCCTGG
>WFTL01000064.1 GCA_015485495.1 Planctomycetaceae bacterium | reverse complement strand
GGCGGCCGATCGTCCGTCCACCAGGAAACCAGCGGCAGCAGGGCGGCCATCCAGGCGAACATGGTGAGTGTTTCCAGAGACGCGATGCGCGAATGTCCGACCACGCGCGGCATGAACAGCAGCAGCACGGCCGCCGTCACGGCCGTTCGGGATCCGTAACGGCGGGTTGCCCAGAGCACCATGAGCAGCACCGTGCCGGCCAGAGCGGCGGACGACGTCAGACGCGCTGCGGGCAGAGTCACCGTGGCCAGCTCCGCACCGGAAAACATCCACGCGGTCAGTTCATGAACGGCGCCGATGAGAAACCGTCCCAGCGGAACGTAGTCGGGCAGGTAACGGGGATCCGTGAACACCTGGCGGGCGGTGTCCGGGAGCAGCAGATCGGGGCCATGCTGCGTGAAGGCCTCAAACAGATACAGCCCCTGCCGCAGGTTGATCGATTCGTCCGTCGTCAGGCCCGGACCGGCCGGCAGCGGCGAATCGACCAGACCATGATTGATCCGCGAAGCCGACACCACCAGGGCAATGGCTGCCATGATCAGAGCCGGCAGCCAGCCGGTTTCCTTTGGAGGCGGAGGAATGAGGCGGAACATGAGCGATCCGGCGGGAATCCGCGAAAAACAGCCGACACAACGTCTTCTTCGCGGATTGTGACGGACAATCGACCTGGCAGCCAGTAAGGATCCGGGGAAGCCAGCTCTGTCCGGAACGGCTCGCGTTCCGTAGAATCCCGGACAGTTCCGTGTCGGCGTCGTCCCGTTCGCCCCGCCCCGTCTCAGCGGCCCCCGAAATGCCCGTTCAGACTGTTTCATTTTCCATCACCTGGAAACTCCTGCTGGCGTTTCTCCTGGTCCCGCTGGTGGAACTGACGCTGCTGGTTCAGCTTTATCAGCGGACCGATTTCGTCACCACGGTACTGGTCGTGATCTTTACCGGCATTCTGGGTGTGCACCTGACGCGTCGACAGGGACTGGACGTGTGGCGTGCGATTCACCGGCAGCTTGCTGAAGGAAAGGACCCGTCGGCCGAAATCGTCAGCGGCGTGATGATTCTGCTGGCCGGTGCGTTCCTGATGACGCCGGGACTGCTGACCGACGGTGTCGGGTTTCTGCTGCTGATCCCCTGGGTCCGTCGCCATCTGCGCCGCCGCCTGGCCGCCTGGTTTCGCCAGCGGACGATTCGCCGGTTCGGCGGTGCCTGGTCGGCCGATCCGTTTTCCGCAGACACGTCCGTCCCGCCGGACGGCGGTCCGCGTCCGTCGGTCCGCGTCGTGCGGCCGTCGCAGAAGACCGCCCGGTCGGCCGGAACACCGCATGAGACCTGAGAATTCATCGTTTCCGGCGGCTGCGAACCGCCACCCCGAAATTCCGGTGCCGTTCGGTAGCATCCTCGGAAGAGCCGGTCGATCATACCGTCATTCGGCCGTGCACTGTGTCAGCGAACCGCGGTCGGTCTGCCTGTATCCTGGCGGGTTCCCTGGGGCTTTCTGCAGGTCAGCATTCGGAGCAGGACGTCATGACCACGCGCACGGCCTTTCGAACGTGTCCTCTGTGTGAAGCCGGCTGCGGTCTGGAGATTCACCTGCAGAAACAGGCCGACGGCCGTGAGCATGTTGCTCGCATCCGTGGCGATCGGGACCATGTGTTTTCCGCCGGATACGTCTGTCCCAAAGGCGGCGCCCTGAAGCAGCTTCACGAAGATCCCGACTGGCTGCAGCGGCCGGTTGTGAAGCGCGACGGTCGATTCGTTCCGGTGTCCTGGGAGGAAGCCTTTCAGACGATCGCCGATCGGCTGCCGCCGCTGATGCAGCAGCAGGGGCGGGATTCCGTGGCCATTTACCTGGGGAATCCCAACGTGCACAGTCTGGCCGGAATGCTGTACGGCCGGTCGCTGATCAAAGCCCTGGGCACGCGCAACCGGTTCAGCGCATCCACGGTGGATCAGCGTCCGAAAGAAGTGTCATCGGCTTTGATGTTCGGGACCACGGTCATTGCCGTTCCGGACCTGGACCGCACGGATTTTCTGCTGATGCTGGGCGCCAATCCGCTGGCATCGAACGGGTCGCTGTGTACGGCCCCCGATTTTCCGGGCCGTCTGCGGGCTTTGAAGCAACGCGGCGGCACACTGGTCGTCGTCGATCCGCGGCGCACCGAAACGGCCGCTCTGGCCGACCGGCATCTGGGCATTCGGCCGGGAACGGATGGTCTGCTGCTGGCGGCCATGGGACAGGTGCTGCTGGCCGAACAGCGGGCCCGGCCGGGCCGCCTGGCAGAATACTGCGAAGGTCTGGAAGAACTGTCCGATCTTCTGGCTCCCTTCACACCGGAAGCCGTGCAGGAAGCCACCGGACTGGATGCTGCGGAAATCCGCGAACTGACCGGGCGCTTCGCGGATGCCCCGACGGCCGCCGTTTACGGGCGCATCGGCACGACGTGCCAGGAATTCGGAACCGTCACCTCCTGGCTGGTCGACGTGGTCAGTCTGCTGTCGGGCAACCTGGATTCTGCAGGCGGAGTCCTGTTTCCCACCGGAGCGGTCGGACATCCGTCTTCTCAGGGCCCCCCGCGGTACGGCCGCGGATTCCGCATGGGTCGCATGACATCGCGGGTCAGCGGGGCACCGGAATCGCTGGGCGAGTTTCCTGTCAGCGTTCTGGCTGAAGAAATCGAAACGCCAGGAAAAGGCCAGGTGCGGGCATTCATCACAGTGGCCGGAAATCCGGTCGCCAGCCTGCCGAACTCCCGCCGCATCCGCGCGGCTCTGGAATCGCTGGAGTTCATGGTGTCGGTCGATCCGTACATCAATGAAACCACGTGCCATGCCGACGTGATTCTGCCGCCGCCCGGTCCGCTGTACAAAAGCCATTATGACTACGTGCTGCTGAATCTGGCCGTGCGGAACGTGGCCTGTTATTCGCCGGCCGTGCTGCCTCTGGAGGACGGCCGACTCAGTGAAGCCGAGATCCTTCTGCGTCTGACGGCTCTGGCCGCAGGACATCCGCCCACCGCTCAGTCGGCCCGGAAGATCGACGACATGATGGCCGATTCCATGCTGCAGGCCGCCGTCGGTGACGAATCCGGCCCGGTTGCGGGACGCGACGTCGATGAACTCAGACAGCTTCTGGGATCGCGCCGCGGCCCTGAACGGCTTCTGGACATCGCGCTGCGAACAGGACCCTGGGGAGACGGTTTCGGTGCACGTCCGGACGGTCTCACACTCGAAACACTGGAAGCCTCACTGCACGGGATCGACCTGGGGCCTTTGCAGCCGAACCGGATTCCCGACGTGCTGAGAACTCCTCACGGAAAGATTCAGGTGATTCCCGATCTGCTCCGTCCTGAGATCGACCGGCTGCAGAAACGATGTCGGCGGCCGGCTGACGATCGTCTGCAGCTGGTTGGACGGCGTCACATTCGGTCCAACAACTCCTGGATGCACAACATCAGCGTGCTCACGACGGGGAAGAACCGCTGCAGTCTGCAGATTCATCCGCAGGATGCCGATCGGCTGGGAATTCGGGAAGGTGATCGCGTCCGCGTGTCCTCCCGGGTCGGGACTCTGGAAATCCGGGCTGAACGAACGGACGCTGTCCTGCCGGGAGTCGTCAGCATTCCGCACGGATTCGGCCAGAACACGGACGGGGTGCAGCTTCGGGTGGCCCGGCAGTACGACGGCGTCAACGCGAACATCCTGACGGACGACACATTCTGCGATCCCGTGTGCGGCAATATCGCACTCAACGGAGTCCCTGTGACCGTGGTTCCCTCGGCACATGACGGGGAACCGACACCGGCCGATCAGGCCGTGGGGGTTTTCTGAACGGCGGAACACCACTGATCCGGGCCGGTCGTTTTGCAGCAGTGTTTACCGGCCTGGCCGGGATGCCTATCCAAACACTGCCTGCACCGGTGTGCCGTCGCTGATCAGCGGCACCGGTCGGCCGTCCGGCATGGTCAGCATCATCTGCGGGTCGATGCCCAGAGCGCTGTAAATGGTGGCCGCCAGGTCTTCGGGCGATGTTTTTCCGTCGATCGGTTCGCGGC
>WFTL01000063.1 GCA_015485495.1 Planctomycetaceae bacterium | reverse complement strand
GTCTTCGCCAATGACAACAGCAAAGATGCCGAACCGGACGCAGACGGCAACCCGCCCAAAGTGAAACTGTCCAGCGACCCGAACGACCCTCTGGTGGCCATGGCCTTCAAAACGGTCGTGGAAGCCTTCGGGCAGCTCACCTACATGCGCATCTATCAGGGGCGTCTGGAAAAAGGCAAAAGCTACATCAATGCCCGAACCGGCCAGTCCGTCCGCATCGGCCGGATCGTGCGGATGCACGCCAACGACCGGGAAGACATCGACGCTGGAGAAGCCGGTGACATCGTGGCTGTGGTGGGCGTCGACTGTGCTTCCGGGGACACGTTCCTGGGCGAAGGAGTCCAGCTTTCTCTTGAGAACATCTATGTGGCCGAACCGGTCATTCGGCTGTCCATCGAACCGGCCAAACGGGACGATGCCGACAAGCTGAGCAAGGCGCTGGAACGATTTCGCCGCGAAGATCCCACCTTTCACGTGCTCAGCGATGAAGAAACCAACGAAACGCTTATCGCCGGCATGGGACAGCTCCATCTGGATGTGTACATCGAACGGATTCGCCGCGAGTACAAATGCGAATGCATCGTCGGGGAGCCGCGTGTGTCCTATAAGGAACGTCCCACCAAACGAGTGGAATTCGACCACAAGCGGAAAAAGCAGAGCGGCGGTTCCGGACAGTACGGTCATGTGATCGGTGTGATGGAACCGTTGCCGGAAGATTCCGAAGTCACCTACGAGTTCGTGGATGAGATCACGGGCGGCCGCATCCCCCGGGAATACATCAAGGCGTGCGATCAGGGCTTCCAGGATCAGCTCGCCAAAGGGCCTCTGGGCGAATACGAAGTGGTCGGAGTGAAAATCTATCTGAAGGACGGCAGCTACCACGAAGTGGATTCTTCCGACATGGCCTTCCGCCTGACGTGCCGGGAGGCGATGCGGGAATCGATTCTCAACAAGGCCGGCATGGCCCTGCTGGAACCGATCATGCTGCTGGAAATCGAAACGCCGGAAGAATTTCAGGGAGCCGTCGTCGGACACCTGTCCAGCAAACGCGGCGTGGTGAATTCTTCGGAAGTCAATGACGGCACCTGCATCATTCTGGCCGAAGTTCCGCTGGCGGAAATGTTCGACTATGCGAATGAAATCCGGTCCATGACTCAGGGCAAAGGATCGTTCAGCATGGAGTTCAAGTGCTACCGCCAGACGCCGAAGAACATCCAGGACGAAGTTCTCGAAAAACGGCGCAAAGAAAAAGAACTTGTCGCCAAATGATGTGGGCCGCTCGCAGGCTGTCCGATCCGTTCTCTGGGGCGGCTCCCGGTTCTGCCGGCCCCGTGGTATCCTTCTGCTGTGCCTGCCGGAGTGTCTGTCCGGAGCGGCTGCGGCGCCGGCGGTGACCGGGGGCCGGCGGACCTGATGGAACGGCGGCCGAAAATCCTTTATTCTTCGGACCGTCGCACTGCCGGGCACGTTCGAGGTCGGCAGACGGACAGATCGCCGCGTTAACAGATCTCCGCGTTATTGGTTCCATCGGAACGGGCATCATGACTGACGAATCCCCGCGTCTGACCGTGGGAGTCCCGCAGGAAGCCGATCCTGAAGAACGCCGTGTGGCGGCCGTGCCGTCGTCCGTGCCGGCTCTGAAGAAACTGGGGCTGGATGTGCTCGTGCAGGCCGGAGCCGGGCGGCACGCCGGAATCACGGATGAAGCCTGGCAGGAACGCGGGGCCACCCTGACCGCATCCCGCGACGACGTCTTTCAGCAGGCCGACATCATTCTGCAGGTCCGTTATCTGGGAGCCTGCGGGGAACGGGGACGCGACGACCTGAAGCGGCTGCGCAGCGGACAGGTCATCATCGGAAGCTGCGATCCGCTGACGTTTCCCGAAGCGGTCCAGGATCTGGCCGAAACCGGTGCCATCGGGTTCGCTCTGGAACTGGTTCCCCGCATCACCCGGGCTCAAAGCATGGATGTGCTGTCGTCGATGGCGACGATTGCCGGATACCGAGGTGTCCTGCTGGCAGCCACGGCAGCTCCCAGAATGTTTCCACTGATGATGACGGCCGCCGGGACGCTCAAACCGGCTCAGGTGCTGGTCATCGGTGCCGGAGTCGCCGGGCTGCAGGCGATCGCCACGGCGAAACGTCTGGGGGCGGTGGTGTCCGGATACGATATTCGTCCGGCCGTGCGGGAACAGGTGGAAAGCCTGGGCGGCCGCTTCGTGGAACTCGATGTCGCCGCCGACGATGCCGAAGGCAGCGGAGGCTACGCGAAGGAGATGGACGCGGAGTTCTATCGCCGCCAGCAGGAAGCCATGAAACAGGTCGTGGCCGCCTGCGATGTGGTGATCACCACAGCCGCCATTCCCGGCCGGCGGGCGCCGGTTCTGGTCACCGAAGAAATGGTCCGCGCCATGGCGCCGGGCAGTGTCATTGTCGACCTGGCGGCTGAACGGGGAGGCAACTGCGAGGTCACTCAGGCCGGACAGACCATCGATCACCACGGAGTCACGATTCTTGGTCCGGTGAATCTTCCGTCGGACGTGCCGGTCCATGCCAGCGAAATGCTCAGCCGCAATGTGCTCACCTTCCTGCAGACACTCATTCAGGACGGAACGCTGAAGATCGATGTGAGTGATGAAATTCTGCGGGATACGCTGCTGACGCGGTCAGGGCAGATCGAAAACGCCCGGATCCGGGAACAGCTCGATCTGCCTGCACTCGAATCCGCAGTCGATGCGTCTTCCGAATAGTCCGGTTCTGTCAACCTGTCCAGGATGTTCCGCGATGTCTGGTTTTCTGTCTGATGCCCTGACGATTCTGGCGGATGCGGCCGTCGCCGATGCATCGGCCGCCGCTTCCGCTGATGCTTCGGGACACGTCATGCTGCTGGTGACGGTGTTCGTTCTGGCCGTGTTCGTGGGCGTGGAAGTCATCACCAAGATTCCGCCCACGCTGCATACTCCGCTGATGTCCGGTTCCAATGCCATTTCCGGTATCACTCTGATCGGAGCCATTCTGGCGGCCGGTGCGGACCACGGACCGACGGCCGCCGTCCTCGGGTTTCTGGCCGTCGTGCTGGCCGTCATGAATGTCGTGGGAGGCTTCATGGTCACCAATCGGATGCTGGCGATGTTCCGGACCACCAAAAAGTAACGTTCCGGGCGAATCCGGATTCAGAGGAACCCACGTGTCGTGAATACCGCAGTCCTGATCGATCTGAGTTATCTGGTGGCCGCTGTCCTGTTCATTATGGGACTGAAAGGGCTCACCCGCCCGCGGACGGCCGTCCGGGGCAATCTGCTGGGCGCTCTGGCCATGGCGATCGCCGTTGTGGCCACCATGATGCACGGGGACGTCATCGGCTGGGGCACGATCCTCACCGGGATGGCCATCGGCTCGATCCTGGGCGCCGTTCTGGCCATTCGCATCGAAATGACGGCCATGCCCCAGCTGGTGGCACTGTTCAACGGACTGGGTGGCGCCGCATCGGTTCTGGTGGCCGGAGGTTACCTGGCCGGACAGCCGGATCTGGAAAGCATGAGTGTTTCCGTGGCCACCGCCGCATCCGGTCTGATCGGTGCTGTGACACTGTCCGGCAGTCTGGTGGCATTCGGAAAACTTCAGGAACTGAAGTTCGTCCGGGATGTTTCGTTCAGCGGGCAGCAGATGATCAATGCCGGGCTGGCCCTGACCTGTCTGCTGCTGTGTTACCTGTTGGTCTCCCGGCCTGACAGCGCCGTCCTGTGGTTCT
This sequence comes from Planctomycetaceae bacterium, assembly GCA_015485495.1. GTDB lineage: Bacteria > Planctomycetota > Planctomycetia > Planctomycetales > Planctomycetaceae > S139-18. The sequence continues at coordinate 36,171 of WFTL01000063.1, read as the reverse complement.
GGCTCATGTCCGTTCTGGCTCTGGGACTGGGCGTCCTGCTGGTGATTTCCATTGGCGGAGCCGACATGCCGGTTGTGATCGCGCTGCTGAATTCCTATTCCGGTCTGGCGGCATCCGCGACGGGATTCGTTCTGAACAACAACCTGCTGATCATCGCCGGATCGCTCGTCGGCGCCAGCGGCCTCATTCTCACACGCATCATGTGCGAAGCCATGAACCGTTCCCTGGGGGCCGTTCTGTTCGGAACGCTGCAAAGCGGCAGCAGTTCGCTGTCCGATGAGGAAGCGTACGCCACCGTGCGAAGCACGTCAGCCGAAGAAGTGGCCATGATGCTGGAAGTCGCTCAGAATGTGCTGATCGTCCCCGGCTACGGCATGGCCGTCGCTCAGGCCCAGCATGCCGTGCGCGATCTGACCAACCTGCTGCTGGCGCGGGGCATCGAAGTGAATTTCGGCATCCACCCGGTCGCCGGACGCATGCCCGGACACATGAACGTTCTGCTGGCAGAAGCGGACATCGCCTACGAACGCCTTCTGGAAATGGACCAGGTCAACAGCACCATGGATCAGGTGGACGTGGCCATTGTGCTGGGTGCCAACGACGTGGTGAACCCTCTGGCCCGCACGGACCCGAACAGTCCCATCGCCGGAATGCCCATCATCGACGTCGACCGGGCCCGCACCGTTGTCGTCATCAAACGGTCACTCAGCCCGGGCTTTGCAGGCATCGCCAATCCGCTGTTCGGTGCCGAAAACACGCTCATGCTCTTTGGAGACGGAAAAGCGGCAGTCGTGGAAATCGGCAAGGCTCTGCAGGAATCCTGAACCATCTGCCGCCCGCGATGTCTTCAGTGATCCGATCGATCGGCCGGAAATTCCACATCCAGAGTCTGCCGCAGAATCTGCACGGCCGAACGCACGCTGTCCGGCATGGTTCCCGCGTGCCAGCCGGTCAAAGCTTCTGCAAGATTCCGCACCGGTTCATCGACCCGATCGGGTGCCACGACCGCCATCTCTCCTTCCAGCAGTTCCTTCAGCGCTGTCAGTTCCCTGTCGACATCGTGACGCACAAGACCGTCGGCCGTGATTACGTCCATCAGCTGACGGACCCGGCTGTACTGATTCCGCCGGATCAGGTCGGCGGCTTCGGCGCCTGAGGAACCGGGCTGCCACAGCTCACGCACGGCTGCCCTCAGCCGATCGACCGATTCTGTCAGCGGCTGCCGGTCGAAATCGAATGTGTCTGCCTGCTGAATCACCGTGTCGATCAGAGGAGTCAGCCGATCCGCATGTTCGGCCGACAGACTTTCCCGGGCCGCCAGCAGCCGGTGGACCGCGGCCTTCTGTTCGTCAGCATCTGTCGCATTCCGAACGGCCGCGCCCGCAGCAGTCACCGCCGCCAAAGACGAATACTGCAAAGCCGACAGCAGACCACGTTCGGACGAAATGAGTTCATTGAGCTGCTTCTGGAAGTGGCGTGCCCGGCGAACCTCGAACTCCAGTTCCATCTGAGCGGCCCGGGCGATTTCTCTCTGCATGCGGAACTGAAAGTTGTAGTAGATGCTGACTGCCAGGCCCCCGGTGAAGCTCAGAACCAGACCGGTGGCCATGGCCGCCAGCTTCGGCTGACGCCGCATCCAGCGGAGAAAACGGCCCACGTTCCCCACAGGATGCACGTGCACCGGTTCGCCTTCCAGAAACCGTTCCAGTTCATCGGCGACCTCCTGAGCGGTTGCATAACGGCGTTCCGGAGTCTTCTGCAGGCATTTCATGCAGATCAGTTCCAGATCCCGCGGGATTCGGGGATTCAGTTTTCGAGGAGGCACGGGATCGGCTTCCAGAACGGCAATCGCCGTGTCCAGCGGATTGTGCGACTGAAACGGCGGTCGGCCCGTCAGCAGACAGTACAGCGTGGCGCCGATCGAATAGATGTCCGTCGACGGGCCTCCGGCCTGCCCCGAGGCCTGTTCCGGCGACATGAATTCCGGCGTTCCGATCATCCGACCGGCCGGGTCTTCTGATTCCCCGATCCGGCCGGCAATCCCGAAATCGGTGATCCGCGGCTGCCCGTCCTGGTCGATGAGAATGTTGGCGGGCTTGATGTCCCGATGAACAATGCCGTGGTCATGAGCGAACTGGATGGTGGTCGCTGCCGTTTTCAGAAAAGCAGCAGCTTCGTCCGGATCCATGGGACTGCGGACGATTCGGTCGGCCAGACTGCCTCCCGGAAAAAAGGGCATCGAAAAATAGTGGTATCCGTCCTTCTGCCCCACATCGTAGACAGGAACGATGCCCGGATGACTGAGCTGTCCGGCGGCCTGCGCTTCGGTCATCAGCAGACGCACCTGAGCGTCTGACGCCTGGTCTCCGCAAAGCACCGTTTTCAGAGCCACGATCCGGTCGATGCTGCGCTGTCTGGCGCGGTACACGACCCCCATGCCGCCCCGGGCGATTTCTTCCAGAATGACATAGTCGTCGAACGCCGGTGTCTCGCTCCCGGACATCCGGGATATCGGCGGAGTCCGTGACGGGGGAATGGTGGCGCCGTGGTCCGCGGCCATCGAAGAAGCCGGTGGAATCGTGACCTGTTCGTCAGCGGCCGACATGCCGGTCTCGCCGCGCGAACGAGGTCCTCCGTCCGAATGATCTGTCACAACTGCGGCCCTGTCAGAAAGCCCTGCCCCGCGCTGACCAGCAGCCGCTGCAGACCGCCGACAGCACAGGCGCTCCCATCGAACCGCCAGGTTACTCCGACCGAACCGACACCGCAACTCTGCATCCGCGGAACCGGTCCGACGGCCGATCCGAATTGCCTGTCTGGAATCCCATTCAACGCAGAATGCATCGGACAGTGGTTCTGCCGAAAGACGGACCTTCCTGGTTCCGAATTCCGGTGGTCCCGGTTCCTTGCATGTACTGAGACCGGAACGGTGCTATGGTATTTTTTTCGCATGTGTGCTCTGAAGGGAACTCCTGTTCGCTCTGCCTTTCCGAAAAGCCGTTATGCCGACCACTGAAACTGTTCGTATTGGCGATCCCCAGACCGGATCGTCCGCCCGCATTTCCGTCACCTGCGGATTCAACTGTTTCGAATTCACAGCCCGCCAGGGCCAGCAGGAGCTGCATGTTCTGGCTTCCGATCCGGAATTCGAACACGGTTCGTGTCCGCCTTCTCACAGCGGCATTCCCATTCTGTTTCCCTATCCCAATCGCATTCGGTCGGGACGTTTCTTCTGGGACGGTCAGGAATACCGGCTGCCCGAGTCCCAGGTGGCATTCGATGGAGCGGGAAACGCGATTCACGGTCTCTGTCTGGATCGCCCGTGGCGCGTGACCAATCAGTCGGAATCATCTGTCACCGGCGTGTTCCGGATCAGCACCGATGCACCCGACCGCGCGAGCCTGTGGCCGGCGGATGCCGAACTGACCGTCCGTTACGAAATCCGGGGCACGTGTCTGCATTCCCGTCTGACGGTGCACAATCCGTCAGAAAGGCCCCTGCCCTGGGGAATCGGCACGCACACGTACTTCCGGCTTCCTCTGGCAAAAGAATGGCCGGCCGACAACGTGAAGATTTTTGCTCCGGTGCAGCAGCTTCGGGAACTGGTCGACTGCCTGCCGACGGGAAACATCACCGATCTGCCGCCCCGGTCAGACCTTTCGCAGTCACCCGAATACGGGCGTCTGAAACTGGACACCGCCTACCACGGACTGCGGCCGGACGAAGACGGATCCGTGACGACCCGGCTTTCCGACCCGGTCAGTGGCCGCAGCGTGACCCAGCGGTTTTCCGGCGACTTTCAGGAACTGGTCGCTTTCACGCCTCCCTGGACCACCGCTGTCTGCCTGGAACCGTACACCTGCTGCACCGATGCCATCAACCTGCAGCAGCAGGGGCACGATACAGGACTGCGGGTGATGTCTCCCGGAGATTCCTGGCAGGGCTTCGTCGATATCGACGTCCGCTTCTGACGGTCTGAGTTCGGCAATCGGCGACAGCCGGCGACGGTTCAGAAGATCCGGCCGGTCAGAGTCTCGTAGGCTTCGATGTAACGGGCCGTCGTCCGTTCGACGACATCCGGAGGCAGTTCCGGCGGCGGGCTGTTCCGATCCCATCCGGAATCGATGAGCCAGTCTCGGACGTACTGTTTGTCGAACGACGGCTGACCGCGTCCGGGAGCATACTCCGATTCCGGCCAGAATCGTGAACTGTCCGGAGTGAGGACTTCATCGATGAGCAGCACTTCGCTGTCGAGCAGGCCGAATTCGAACTTCGTATCGGCCAGAATGATGCCCCGTTCCCGGGCCAGATCAGCGCCCTGAGTGTAGATTTTCAGGCTGAGATCCCGGAGCTTTTCGCTCAGTTCCTGCCCCACGGTCTCCACCATCTGTTCGAAGCTGATGTTTTCGTCATGACCTTCTTCGGCCTTGGTGGACGGCGTGAACAGAGGCTCCGGGAGCCGACTGCTTTCCTGCAGGCCTTCCGGCAGAGGCAGCCCGCAGACAGTTCCCGTCCGGCAGTATTCCTTCCAGCCGGACCCTGCCAGGTAACCACGAACGACACATTCGATGGGAATGACCTGTGTCCGCCGAACAACCATGCTGCGCCCCTGCAGCAGATCGATGTCCGTGTCATCCGGAAGATCAACTTCCGAAAGATCCGTTGTCAGGAAATGATGCGGCACATCGAGCTGTTCGAACCAGAATTCGCTCATTCTGGTCAGCACTTCCCCCTTTCGGGGGATTCCGGTCGGCAGCACATAATCGAATGCGCTGATCCGATCTGTGGCCACGAACAGCAGCGTATCGCCCAGGTCGTACACATCACGAACCTTGCCGCGTTTCACAGGAATACCGGTCAGCCGGCTTTCGACAACAACCGTCATTGCGCAGGATCCCCTCAGAAAAGACACATGTCAGGAATGCCCGAAACGGCCGGCAAAACGCCTGGTCCGCGCGGTCGTTTTCCGAAGAGCGGGACATTGCAGGCCGGCGGCGCGCATTCTCAGCGGGCGGCAGAGTCTAACGGCGGCAACCGTGTTGAACAACCGACCGACGGCGGCATAGACTGAGATTGTTCAACAGATGTTCCTCACTTCCCTGCAGAACAGAACCTCATGGGCACCATTCAGTTCGACGTGGAATATCCGGAATATATTCCGGCGTACGGGCTGGATCGCGCCGACTTCGTGACATTCGACGGACGAATCATTCCCTCGCAGACGACCCTGGAGGACCGCACCCTGGTCTGCGTACGGCCGCGGAACGACAGCAGCCACCTGCGGCTTCTTTACCGGCCGCATCCCAGGGCGGCTCCTGTCATCACTCACTCAACCAGCCTGTGCGAACGAAGCGAACCGTATCGTCTGGAAGTCGAACTGGCCCGCGGGGAGCTGTCTCGTCTGAGGAACTATTTCGGTATCTGGACGGGGGCCGGCCTGGCGGTGTCCGACACGATCACCCGTCTGATGCACGATGCGCAAAGGACCTTCTTCCGATCGGCCACAGCATCCGGATCGGCCGCGGACGCGATCGAATCTCTGCTGATCACCCGCGACGCCATTGGCGAACTGTGTCGCCTGTACACCGGACAGCGACTTGCGTGGCGCCGCGAACGCACATCTCATTTCCCGGTCTCACTGGGCTGCTCCCTGCACACGGTCCCCCGGCAGCCCGAACAGTTCCTGAAAGTGTTCTCCTCCGCGGCACTGCGAACCCGCTGGTCCGATCTGGAACCGAAGGACGGCCACTACGAATGGGATGCCCTGGATGAACTGGTCGACTGGGCCACCGAACACCGTCTTCTGATTCAGGGCGGTCCGCTGATCGATCTGGTCGATGACACACTTCCGGAATGGATCCGGCCCTGGAAGAGCGATCTGGTCAATCTGCAGAGTTTCGCGGCCGATTTCGTGGAGACCGTCGTCAGCCGGTACATTGGACGAATCCGCCACTGGGAAATCGTGTGCGGCGGCAACCGCGGCGATGCCGTCCGGCTCTCCGAAGAAGATCGTCTCAACCTGGTGATCGCCGCGGTCGAAGCGGCCCGCCAGGTCGACGAGCAGATTCAGATCAGTCTGCGCATCGTCCAGCCCTGGGGAGAATCCCTCGGCAGCCCCGATAACTGTCTGTCTCCCATTCAGTTCATCGACACGCTGCGGCGCACCGGCGTGCGCATCAGCGATGTGAGTCTGGATATCCGTGTCGCGGTGCAGGAACCCGTCCGTCCGCCGTTCTGGAGCCTTCCCAGAGACCACCTCGGACTGTCCCAGCTTCTGGATCACTGGTCTTTGCTGCAGATGCCGCTCAACGTCGTCCTCGGACTGCCCCGGTTTTTTCCCGATTCCGAACGTCCCCAGGAAATCGCAGCCGGTCAGGCCCAGTGGATCCACCAGACGCTGCTGATGTGTCTGTCGAAGGAACGCGTTACGGGAATTGTGTTCGACCCGTGGGAAAGCCACGACAGCCGGGAGGGACTGCTTCGTTCCGACAGTTCGCTGCACCCGGCCTGGAACGTGGTCCGCTGTCTGGAAGAAGAATGCTGGTCGGCCGACCTGCCGCAGGAAACACGCTGATTTGCTTCGTCGCGTGTACCGGTCCGCCGACGGCTCCGACAGGACGGCCTGCCAGGATGTGGGTGCTGCACTCCGTGTGCCGACACGATGCCGGCCACCTGTCATCCGTCATTCATCGGTCAGCCGTACCGCGTGGCTGCCTGGCCATCGCAGCAGGGACCGCGTGGCTGCCTGGCGAATGAATTCCGGACGGGACGGACGGCGGTGGGACGCATCGAGACGGATTCGCTTCGTGTCGATGCAGCGCAGCACGGCAGCCACACATTCAGGATCCCACTGCCTTCCGGCGCCGTCCTGCAGGATCTGCCTGGCCTGAGACACAGGCAGAGCCGCGCGGTAAGAACGCCGGCTGGTCATGGCATCCCAGGCATCGGCCACCGCCAGAATCCGCGCCTGCAGCGGAATGGCACGTCCGGACAGACCATCAGGATATCCGCTGCCATCCCAGGATTCGTGATGATGCAGCACCCCTGGCAGAACGCGACTGAGACTGTTCAGGGGTTTCAGAATCTCGTACCCGGTCACCGGATGACGCTGAACCAGCCGGGTTTCCTGCTCATTCAGACGTCCCGGTTTGTTCAGAATGTCATCGGGAATGGCGACCTTGCCGATGTCATGGAGCAGACCGGCCAGACAGATCTGTTCGCATTCCTCGCCGCTCAGACCCATGTGCTGTGCCGTAAGCCGGGCATATTCCGCCACGCGGTCACTGTGTCCGCTGGTGTAGGAATCTTTCGCATCCAGCACGTTCACCAGACTGCGCACGATTCCTGTCAGCAGCTCCTGGCGATCTTCATGCAGATTCTGAATGCCGCATCCGGTTTCCAGCGCCGATGCGGCCGCCTGCAGCAGATATCGATCTTCGTCCCGAAATTCTTCGAATCCAGACGATGCACCGCCTGCCCCGACACCGGAAACATCGACTTTCCCGACACGGTGTTCTCTGTTCACCGCCAGCAGACGGCCCGGAAGCCGGCCCGGCCAGTTGACCGGAACCTGAATGACCGACGGAATCCCGTCAGAATATCCGGCCGGCCGTTTCTCGGAACGAACGGACATGCAGGTTCCGCCGATGTCCGTGCTGTCCGACGCGCCCCGTTCGTTCAGCCGGTTCAGAACCTCTTCCGGCACCTCGTCTCCGTCCGCCCACACGATCCGCCACCGCCGGCCGCCGCTCTCCGGTTCATCTTCATCGATCTCCTGCAGCACAACCGATCGGGCGTGCAACAGACGTCTGAGCGCGGGAAGGATCCGGGCGGCTGTTTCCTGCACCGACTGTTCCATCGGTCCGGGAAAAGCGTCTGCCGGCAGACGCACCAGCCATTCCAGCCGATCGGAACGCATCGGCTGAAGCGGGGCGTTGTCCACCGGCCGACCGCTCGCTCGATTCAACGGACGGTCCATCAGGGTGTTGAGCAGATCTGCGGCCTGCTGATGCGACAGACGTCCCAGAGCCACCCGGGGACAGGCGCCGCGGGTCAGAGGAACGGTGCACAGATAGCCACTCTGCATCGGACGAAACTGCACGCAGCCGTTCGCTGCGGTCTGAGCAATCTGAGTGCGAACGGCCGCCGGGACGGACCGATGGGGATGCGACGCCTGTGTCAGCCCCTGCCGCACTCTGCGCAGTCCCGCATCGGTCGTCCACAAATCCCATCCGGATCCGAACAGATGCTCCACCAGAGCCATCGCAGCATCATCGAATTGCTCGGAAGAAGTGACCACGGAACCGATTTTTGCAGTGGAAGAAGGCGTCGGAACAGCCGGGGCGGACCGTCCGGAAACGGCGCCCGATGCCCTGCAAGCCTTGCACATGCATCCGTGGCGACGCGGCCGCGCCCCATGTTTTGAACCGTCAGCGCACCGTTTTAGTCGGCACAATCGGCACAGTCCCGCCTCCGGACTGTCGATCTGCTGTGAATGTGTGCCGCCGGTCGGACTCGGAAACAGCCCGTCAGCTTCCTTTGGACAGTCCGCGGATCACACCGTCCCAGTCATCCGGCGGACGGCGATGATGGTGCGTGATGTGCATGGCAAGAAAATCCTGAGCCCGGTCATCCGGTGGCATGCGGTGCAGAAACGACCAGGCGGCCTCCCAGTCACCGGCCAGAAAAGCATCCACTCCCCGCTCGAATTCTGTAAGATGCTCCGATGTGAGCATCGGCAGCTCCGACTCCGGCGGCACCAGCTCACTGACCAGCAGCGGCCGGTCCATGCCGTATGGCTGCAGCCGCACCAGACGTCGGACACGTCCTTCATCCGGATCCATGCGGGTTCTCACCAGGTGATCCAGACGTTCGTCGATCAGGACCGGGACGTGCAGCAGACGCGTCATGCTTTCCAGTCGGCTGGCCAGATTGACCACCGGTCCGAACACGGTCACCTTCACCTGATCCCGCGTTCCGATTTTTCCGGCCACGGCCCGTCCCCAGGCCACACCGATGCTCGTATCGAAGTCGTACAGCGGGTGTCGGGGATCCGTGTTCGCTCGGGCGAATTCCTGGCGAATGGCCAGCGCCGCCCGGCAGGCATTCAGCGGGGCTTCTTCCGATTCGATGGGCCATCCCCAGAATCCGAGAGCCGCATCGCCCTGAAAATCACCCGTCACGCCTCCGAACTTCAGAATCTGCCTGGTCATCACTTCCAGCGCGAGACTGACCCGGTCCAGCAGGCCCAGCAGATCATCGGTCTCTTCTGCCCGCCTGCTGAAACCGCGCAGATCGCAGAACAGAACGGCCACATCGCATTCCCGCGGTTCCAGCAGAGACGTGTCCAGGTCGTCTCCGATGGCCTCCAGAACCGGCGGCGAAAAAAACTGTCTCAGCCCGGCCTGCCGGCGTTCCAGAACCCGCTGTCGCTGCAGTGATCCGGCGAACTCTGCGATGAATTCCGTGAATTTGATATCCGGGTGCAGCCGTTGTTCCGTCTCAGCCGGCACGCCCATGGACATGCCGGCGCCGGCCACATAGAAGGCCCGGCCGCGATGAATGTCCGTAAAAAACGGTGTGCAGAATGCCCAGTTGAACCGCGCGTCCTGTGTGTAGTGGCCGGTCCGGCCGGCGGCCGGATCGTTCCATTCGTGCAGAATCGTCTTCTGGCGATCCAGCGCACTGCGAATCATGCGCGAACTGGGGCGAATCGTCCCGGCCGTGTCGTCGCGGCATTCCTGATGCAGAACGTCAACGTTCCCGGCATCGTCGATCCGAACCACGGCGACGGCGTCGGCTCCGGAAATCCCTGAAAGCAGCAGCGTGCACAGACCGACGTTCAGATCCCGCTCCACACCGGATTCGCGGATCACGTCCGGCAGACTGGCCAGAATCTCGATCCGCCTGTCGGCATCGCTGTAACGCACCTTCTTCAGTCGGTTCCGGTCAATCGCCCGCAGTTCCCCGCGGACATCCTCCGGCGAATCCGTCAGGACCACATCGCGCAGCTCAAAGCGTGTGTTGCCGATCACGAACGACTGTCCCGAACTCAGTTCCGCCGTTCGAATCTCCCGCCCGTCGAAGAACACGGGATTGGACGCTTCATCCAGACAGACGATGCGCAGCCCGGTCGGTGTTCCTTCCAGCCGCACATGACGACGCGAAATCAGACTGTCCCAGTCGGTGCAGAAATCCGCCACCGACGACCGTCCCAGAACCTTCGTTTCCCCGGCCGACAGCACGAACTGCCGATCCAGAGGTCGTTCCCGGTAGAAGGCAAGCAGCCGAAACATGGCGCATCAGGCCGGACCAAGGCCCTGCATCCGCCGCCAGGCACTCATCTGCCCCAGATGCAGCATCAGATGCCCGCACGACATGAAGCTGCACATCGATCCGATCGTGGGAAACCGTTCCACCAGCGTTCCGCCCAGGGGATTCGGCTGATCCAGAACAGCATCCTCTGCCTTTCGAATCGCCTGCAGTGCAGCATCGTACGCGTCGAAAAAAGCTCCGGTGATGACATCCTGCTGCGGATAAACGGTCCCGTCGACATCATCGACGCATTCCACACCGTTGGCGAACAGAGCCTCGAAGCCTTCCGGCGCCGGTTCCGGAGAACCACCGCACATTTCAACGACGCGCGGAGCGTACAGGGCCAGATGGCCGTAAATGAACGCCGGATGATTGGATACGATCGGCGTTCCTCCAGGAGCCGCAAATCGGGCAAACTGATCGGCCGGAACGCCGTCCAGAAGCTGACGGGCATGTGCGATCGACAGTCGCAGTCCGTCGGCTATGGCATCGGTACGATTTGACATGAGCCCCCCTTGGGAAACCGGAAGAACGAAAAATACCACTTTCCCCGGCACTGTAACAGATGGCCGGAACGGCAGCACGGCTGCCCCGGGGAGAATTCACGGTCCTTCCGTTCCGCCGTTCAGGCCGATCCGGGCAATCGCTTCCGGCATCTGCTTTTGTCCGCCCGATTCCGGCAACCGGCCGTTCATTCTGCCGGGACTTTCGACGGGGAGGGCTGATCGGACAGCCCGGCCGCCACGACAGGGCATTCGTGCACGAACCCCAGCGCCCTTTTGACCGCCGGAAACACCCGGACTCCGGCAATCGCGAACGAAAGATCGATCAGTCCCTGTTCACCGTATCGCTCACGGAGCCGCTCACGCCGTGATTCGTCATCATCCTGCCCGGTCGCGACCGAACGGGCGAAGGACGCCACATCCGCCAGTTCCTCCGGCAGGTCGTCGAACCGGCCGTGCACCAGACAGTCCAGAACGTGCGGGTCCACGCGGCTTCGCTGAGCCATATTGACGCCGATCTGCAGGCACGGGCTGCAGTGTTCTTCACGCAGAGCGGCAAGCTGGGCCGCGAACCAGACAGTCTTCGGAAGAGTCTTCCGCCGTCCCGAAAAGGAAAGAACTGTCATGAACCGCAGAAAGGCAGCCGGAGACACGTCCAGAATATGCCGCAGGTAGTCCATCGACACGTTCAGCCGCTGTTCCTGCCGATCCAGTTTTCGGCGAAAAAACCAGCGAATCATGATGAGTCCTCCTTCTGCACCCCTGCCGGACAGCGTGCGGCCCCGGACCGGCCCCGGACCGGTTCAGGAACGCGGTCGCACGGTTCCCTGAACCCGCAGCGGCAGCCCCATGATTCTCAGGAAACCTTCCGCATCCGTCTGATCGTAGTCGCCTCCCTTTTCCATGCTGGCGATTTCGGCATCGTACAGGCTGCCGGGAGACGTTCGGCTGCTGACGCGCATGTTGCCGCGATAAAGCGTCAGAGTCACCTCGCCGGTCACGGGCGTCTGGGCGTTCTGAATGAAGGCCATCAGAGCGTCCATTTTGGCGCAGTACCAGAAACCGTAATACACCATTTCGGCCACCACCGGACTGAGCTGGTCGCGCAGGTGCACCAGATCGCGGTCCAGCGTGATCTGTTCCATTGCCTGGTGAGCGGCATACAGCACGGTCATTCCCGGTGCTTCATACACGCCCCGGCTTTTCATACCGACGAACCGGTTTTCGACAATGTCGATCCGGCCGATGCCGTTACGCCCGCCGATGGTGTTCAGTTCCGCCACAAGTGCAGCCGGAGACAGTTTCGTCCCGTTGACGGACACCGGCACACCGGCTTCGAAACCGATCGTCACGATCTCTTCGCGGTCCGGAGCTTCAGCAGGTGAGACAGTCATGCCGAAATCCACGACCGTTTCGCCGTCTACCGTCAGATCCTCCAGTGCCCCGGCTTCGTAACTGATGTGCAGACAGTTCTCGTCACTGGAATACGGTTTTTCGACCGTCGCCTTGACGGGAATCTGTTTCTGTTCGCAGTAGGCCAGCATTTCCGCCCGCCCCGGAAACCGACTGCGGAACGATTCCATCCGCCAGGGAGCAATCACCCGCACTGTGGGATCCAGAGCTTCGGCAGCCAGCTGAAAACGGCACTGATCGTTGCCCTTTCCCGTGGCTCCATGAACGAATGCCGTGGCCCCCACTTCACGGGCCCGCTGCAGACAGGCTTTGGAAATCAGCGGCCGGGCAATCGATGTGCCCAGCAGATAGATGTTCTCGTACTTCGCCTGCCACTGCAGCACGGGAAAGGCGAAGTCTCGACATAGTTCCTCCCGGACATCCGTGATTTCCGATGAACAGGCACCGATATCCAGAGCCTTCTGCATGATGGCCTGTCGATCTTCGCACGGCTGCCCCAGATCGACATACAGACAGTGTACGTCGTATCCCTGTTCCTGCAGCCAGCCCACCAGGACCGATGTATCCAGCCCTCCGCTGTATGCCAGCACCACCGATTCCGCCACTGTCACTGTCTCCGCTGTCCGTCTGCGGTTCCTTCGTCTCTGCCGGAAACATCGAAGGAACCAGGTCTGGAAAGAAAAGTCGGCCGGCACGAACTGCTGTCCGCCGGTTTCTGCAGCCGCAGGGCGTTCCCGGACCGACCGCCACAGAACACAGGCACAGACTAACGATGTCCGACCGAGGAATCAGTGTCTGGCTCCCCGAATTCCCGGTCGGAAGAATGACGGCCGCATGCCGTCTCAGTCCGCCCCTTCCGTGAGCCCCGTCTGATGGTGACTCAGCCGGCGGCAGCCTTCTTCCGTGATCACGTAGTTGTGTTCAAAACGCATGCCGCCGGTTCCTTCAATGTACAGGCCCGGTTCCAGAGTCACCACGTCTCCTGCCCGCAGAACGTCCGTACTGTGCGGCACCAGAATCGGCGGTTCCGGATGTTCCATCCCCACTCCGTGCCCCGCGTGATGCGACAGCCCGGGAAATCCATGCGCCTGCAGTTCACCATCGGCTGCGGTGAACACATCCGCCGCACGGCATCCCGGTGCCAGAATGTCTTCTGCTTTCTGCATGGCCGCCAGACAGGCCTGAGCCTGCCTGGTCTGATCCGCCGTCGGTTCACTCACGGCAATCGTATTCGTGATGTCGCTGCGATAACCGGCAATGATCACGCTGTAGTCCAGCAGAAACAGATCGCCAGGCTGCAGCCGCCGACTGGAAGGCAGCCCCCCGGCACGGAACACCTGACCGCTGGTGGCCCGGAAATCTCCGTACACCACACACGGACACCCGGCCGCCGATTCGGCAGCCGTGCGCACAGCCTGATAGACATCGATTTCGGACACTCCCGGCTGCACAGCGTTGAAAGCAGCCCGGTGGCCGGCCGCCCCGGCATCCATACACCGTTCCAGCAGCGCCAGTTCGTCCGGCATCTTGCTGCGCCGCAGATCCCGAATGATGTCGCCCGGAGATTCAGCAGAATCTGCATCCGGTTCAACCGCCTGCGGCAGCAGATCGATCACGTGAAGCGGCACGGCGTCCCGTTCAATCATCCCGGCGGTGCGGTTCAGACGGGGACGCACGGTTTCCAGAGCCCGCAGCAGAGCCCGATGCCGGCTGCTGACGGAATTCTGATGGTTGTACCACGCATCGATGACTTCTTCAGAGACATACACATCGGCCACGGCCGTTCGCCGTGTGAAATTGTCCGCCATCAGAATGCACGAACCGTCTCGCAGCAGCAGCAGCAGAGCCGATTCGTCTGCGGAAAAGCTGATCGGATTGGGCCGAAACCCGCAGAAATACTGCACATGACGCGGGTCGCCCAGCAGCACCCATTCGATCTCAGCATCCATTCGGGACCAGAATTTCTGCTGCCGCTCCCGGCAGCCGGATTCCGTCAGCATCGCACACCTGTCTGTTCAGCGTGATGGGTTTCACGCCGCGGGTGAAGACGGCTGCTTATCGATCCGCCCGGCCATCCCGTGACGGTCCGGCATCCTGGGGATACACGATCACCTGATCGTGGCACAGAAGAATCAGATCCGCCCGTCCGTCACCCGTGACATCCGCAATGAGACCTTCCCGCGGTTCCGTTCCGTAACTGTCCGAACTGGTCACCAGCCGCTTTTCTTCAAACACCCGAAAATGAGTCGCCGCCCTTGGTGTCAGCGTCTGATCCAGATGCAGAATCTCCAGACCGTTGATGCCGGTGTCGATGAGGACCAGGTCGCGGTGTCCGTCACCGTTCAGATCGCCGGCAATGATGTCCGCGGCCCAGGCGTCTTCGCGTGAGGATTCCCAGGAACTGATGACCTGCAGCCGTCCGCCGGATACTCCGGAATAAAGAACACTCAGCTTCTGACTGCCGAACAGCAGCAGATCGTCTGCCTGGTCTCCGTTCAGATCGGCCACGCGGGCAGAACGATACTTCAGACTGCCCAGCTCCACTTCCCGCCAGGGACGGTACAGCCCCCCGTTTTCCCGAAGGATGCGGAGCTGATCAACGCCCGTATCGATCAGCACGATTTCATCCCGGCCGTCCTGATCCAGATCCATCGCGGCCGCCCCGCTGATTTTCGCTCGGACTTCCGTGGTGTTGAACTGGTCCGCCACGTTCCAGCGGCCATCTTCCAGGGCCATGGCGCGTGCAAAGGTTCCGCGGCCGATGAGAAGCTGCCGGCCGTGGACAAAGACGGACCCCGTGTTTCCCTTGCCCAGATCCAGCCGATGGGGCAGCGGTTCTTCAGAAAGCAGACCGTCCGGCCCGGTCAGGAACGTCACGATGCCGTTCGACCCCGATCCGCGGGGAACCATGAGCAGATCGTCCTGGCGGTCTCCATTCACATCCATGGAAACCAGCCGGAGTCCCCGATTTCCGGGAATTTTTTCGGCATGGACCTCCGCCGCCCGATCCGATTCCTTCGCCGATCCGTCTGCCCCCAGCAGAAACTGATACAGCCGCAGCCGCCGGCCGGAAGCCCGTGCACCGGACTGTGTGCAGACGGTCAGCCGCGGGACCCCGCCGGCACGCAGAATCGCAATTCCCGCCAGGGTTTTGCCTTCCTGCGTCCGGGTAATGGGATGCGGAAACGTGAGTCGCCCGTTCTGAAACCGACTCATGGCCACCACGTTCTCCGAATCGCTCATCACGATCACTTCGTCACGGCCGTCCTCGTCGACATCCACCGTACACACATCGGTCGCTCCCAGAAGTCCTGGAAACGCTTCCGCAGGCCCCAGACCATGCCGGACTGTCTGCCGAAACAGCAGAATCTGAGCCTGTTCGGGGTCGGTCACGACCACATCGGTCCGTCCGTCACCATCCACATCGCCGATGGCCAGAGCCCGATTGCGGCCGGAGGAAGCGCCGTCGCCGATGCCGAAATGCACCAGTCGGCGATCCGCGACTTCATCGGGATCCACCGACAGATCCAGCCGCGAAATCAGCAGCCGTCCGGTCTGCTGGTCGATCGTCAGAATCTCCCGCCCTGGACGCCCGTCGATATCCGTGACCGTGACAGACCGAGGCTGCTGGAGATCAAACTGCAGCTCCGGTCCCACACGTCCGTCATCCGTCTGCCGGCGGATGCACAGCCGACGATCGGCCCCGTCGGTCGCCATGTACGACAGATCATCCCGCCCGTCGCCGTCCACATCGCCGATCTGAAGGAGGGAAAGCTGAGCGGACGTATTGATGAGACGATGCGGGCTGTCCAGGACTCCGCTGTCGTTCTGCAGCACGACATACGTGACGGTTTTGCCAAGAACAGCAATGTCGGAACGGCCGTCGCCGTTCAGATCGCCGCTGGAAATCATCCAGGCGACCTGATCGAGCCCCGGAAGACGCACCGACCAGGCCCGGGGCCAGCTTCTGCCCCCATCCTTCTGCTGATGCCGAACGATCAGCCGATCCGGAGCCCCCACGTAGGCCAGATCGACAAGACCGTCTGAATTGAAGTCCCCGGTGGTCAGCCCGAGCACATTTTTGTCGACGGGAATTTCCCGCACGTCGAAGTGCGTTTCCTTCGGAAGTTCATTGACCTGCACCGGCGCCGCAGCGGGGACGGTTTCGTCCGGAGCCCGCTGACGCAGAAGCTGCAGGCAGCTTTTGTGATTGTCGACTACCAGCAGATCCGTCCGACCGTCCCCGGTCAGATCGCCGGCCACCAGATTGTTCACACGTTCGTTCAGACGAACCAGCTTCAGACCGCTGAAACCATAGAACTGAGCCAGGTCCGAAACGTCATCGGTTTCAGCGGAAACAGCCGCCGTGAAACCGGTCAGCACGGTCCACGCAAGCAGAACAATTCGAAGATGCACAGCAGATTCCTGAAAAAAACGAGGCGAAGCCGCCCTCAGACGAACCGCTGCAGTGTCGCGAACGCATCGGCCCGTTTCAATGCCGCCGCAGCCGGCCGCCTTTCTGGGGCCGGTGCAGTGAGTCATGTTTTTCCATTGAAGATTCGAAATCCGCCTGCCACAATGCCCCGCTCAACTTTCCGCCGGTCGTGTTTCCGACCATTCCTTCAGCTACTGATTTTCGCGTCATGGACCGCCAACGCATCGAACGACAGCTCAAACTGGCTCAGGAAGACCTCGCGCAGTGGGAAAAGCATCTGGATGCGAAAAAAGTGGCTGCATCCGACCGCAAAAAAAATGCCCGCTGGCGGTCTCTGGATGCCGACGTCCGGGCTCTGAAACGGCGTCTGCTGGCTGTCAAAGAGATCGAAGAACGGGAAGCCGCCGCCGAACAGCGCAAAGCGGAAAAAGCGGCGGCCGGATCATAACGGCGGCCGTCCACCCCGCGGCCATCTGTTCGTGATGCCCTTCCAGCGGCAGCGCCGTGCGGATCCCCCCCGACCCCGCTGATCAGCTCACCTGAAAGGTGCCGATTTCCCAGACGACCCTGCGTGTCGAGCCGGCCGGAAAACGACCGTCCGGGCGCGAAGCAGGTTCCGACATCATTTGAACGAAAAAATGTCGGCCTGCGGCAGATCGTCCAGACTGTCCAGGTGAAACAGCTCCAGAAAGCGATCCCCGGTGCCGTAAACCACGTCGGAACGGCCGCTTCCTGTCCGCGTGATTTCGACCAGTTCCAGTCGCAGGAGCTGCCGAATGGCTGCCATCGGCCGACTGTGGCCGGATTCCTTCAGGCTGTCGGCATCCACCGGCTGATTCCAGGCCACGAACGCCAGCATCTCCAGCACTTCCGGCGACAGCCGCACCTCCCTGGGACCGGTCCCGTACACCTGACTTTGAAGTCGGGCAAAGTCGTCCCGCAGACGCAGTCGGTACCCGCCTTCCTGCAGGCGGATTTCATACGGACGGTTTTCCGCTTCGTAGTCGCTGTTGAGCTGATCGATGATCCGCACGGCAACCCGCGGATCGCCGTCGCTGCCGATCAGACCGGCCAGCCGGCGGGCGGTCAGAGCCACATCTCCCCCGACGAACAACGCAGCCTCGATCACCTCCCGCGGTGAAATGCGCTGCTCGCTGTCCGCCGTGATGACAGCCGGAGAAGACTCTTCTGACAGGTCTCGGGCCAGCTCCTCGCCGATCGACACGGCCGGAATCGCCTCGCTGTCATCAGCGGCCGCCGCATCTGCCGCCGCTTCCTGCAAAGCGTCTCCCACCTGGGATTCCGCCGCGTCGAGTGCCGCCAGAGCTTCCCGATAGGCCAGTTCCATGTCATCCACGACGGGATCGTCAGCCGTCCCGGACTCGTTGGACATCCCTGTCTCCCTGCCTGCTGAATCCTGTCTGCATGCCCGCATCCCCGGACGGTCCGGATCCGGTCCGGCCGCGCGTTCGGCCCCTACAGATCGAGATTCTCCTTCGCCAGCTTCGCAATCTGCCGACCGATGAAAGTCAGCAGGCCACGGTGCATCCGGACGGTCCCGGTCACCGAATCCCCGTCTGCCTTCACGACGATGTTCAAAGCGTCTTCCTGCACCAGTGACTCGGCCAGCTGACGCATCCGAGCCAGCTCGTTTCGCCACGCCTCACGGTCTTCAACCGCTTCCGGAGGCTCCTTCTGTTCCGCCAGTTCCAGAAGCCGCTCGGCCCACGGACGCAGCGCCACATCAACCGTCAGCACCGTCTCGTTCAGTTCGGGCTCTCCGGTCTGACGAATGGCGCTGATGAGCAGTTCCTTCGAACCGGTCCCGGTCGCCATCCACACCTGGTCCCGGCCCAGCCCCACATAAAAATCGCGGCCTGTGCCGAACACGGTATCCGCCAGATCCACAAACCCTTCCGCCAGACGGATCCGGTGAATCCGAATATCTCCTTCCGTTGCCACCTCCAGTTCCACTTCATTGCCTTCACGAGCGGCCGGAAGCTGCTGCAGCGTGTCCTCCAAAGCATCCGAACCGGGTGCCGAGACGGCACCAATCAGCACAAACCCCGATCCATCGTGGGTTGCTTCGACAAATCCGTTCACGTTGCCGCTGGCAAAACCGGCTTCGAAAATTCCGACCACGTCGTCGAAAATTCTGCGAGTGGCCTGCTTCTGCCCGTCGGTCAGTCTGGTCGATCCGTCGACCCGCCGATGAATGTCTTCCCTCAGCAGGTTCAGATACTGCGCCGCATGCCTCTGACGCATCGCATCGACAGGGTGATTCAGGCGTCCCGACAGAACGCTGTTCGGAAGCCGACCGACTGCCGCAAAGGCATCCGGCGTCTGACCGAACAGCGACAGCGACGTCTGCAAAGATTCCGCACCGTCGACATCGCCCGCTACGGCCCGAAACAGCACATCGATCGTGGACTCTTCCCGATCCAGATGAGCCAGAAGGTCGATCGCGTCCGCTTCCGCATAGAACCGTTCCAGTTCATCGTAGACGATGTCGGATGCCGCCCGGCGCAGCGCGAACTCCGTCGCTGCTTCGTCCGGCCGCTGCTGCAGTGATTCCTGGTCGTCCGCCCGCAGCACCTGGAACATTTCGCGGCGTTCCGAAGCCGTCTGTGCGTCCACCTGGTCATTCCGCAGGTGCACCTTCACCGAAGCCGCTTCCTGTTCGGTCAGATGCAGGGCTGTCTCCGGAAATTCAGCCTGCAGCACTTTCTCCCGCACGGCATCGCGCGTCTCGGGCAGCACCAGAGACAAAACGGCGTACTGTTTTTCCGGAAACAGCCGCAGCCACCCCTGATCGACCTCGTCGTCGATCAGATAAAAGTCGGAACTTTCCGGCTGCACGTATGCCGGAAAACCGATCGATTCCAGATTGTCCAGAAAATCGACCCGGTCCGCGTAGGGAAGCCAGGTGAGATAGGTCACGGGGGAGCTTCCCGTCAGGACCTCCACAACGACCGGCTGGTCCGGATTCAGTCCCAGCGCGAAGTCCTGGATGAACGCTTCCAGATCCGCGCCGTAGGCCTTTTCTTCTTCGGGGGCCAGATTCGTCAGCGACAGCAGATCAGCGTTGAGGGCATCGATGCCAGGATGCACCAGAACGATCAGTGGTTCCGATGAGGACTGGGCGCAGGCCGGAGGCAGAAAAGTCAGAAATGCGGCCAGCAGACTGACCGCACAGGCTCGAAGGGTATTCATGATGTCGCCAGAATGTTGGGAAAAAGTCGATGGCAGGCCGCTTCCCGCAGCGTTCTCGCTGCATGCCGCCGATCAACCGCCCCATTCTAAGTCGCTGCCATGAACCGGGTAAAGCCCGTCTGCGCGAATGAATGAAGGCTCGAAGTATCGATGTTCGCCCCATCCCGGGAACCGGCAGCCAGGGTTCAGGAAAACCGATCCGGGGGCAGGTAAAAGGCTTCTCGCGGCAGAGGGCCTTTCGGTCCATTCGACCGCATTGCACCACGACCGCCCACCGTAGCGGACTCAACCGAAGTCTCCAGAATGCTCCGCGCTGTCCCGGACGCCCCTGGAACGCCCCAGTCCGTCGCTCTCGCTCTCCTTCGATCAGCCCGCCGTATCTCACTCAGGTGCCCGCGAGCCGGACACCTGGACTGGACAGCCTGGGGCAGGCCCCAGGCCGCCGACCCGTCACAGCACAAAACACACGTATCAGATCGGAGCGAAGCGGCCATGCCAGACGTCGAGCAGGGAAAGATATCCATTCGTTTCCGGCCACATTCATCTTGCTCCTTTCGCTGTTCGGTATGTGCCGACATCGATCGATTTCCGGCCTGGTCGATTCCACGTGGGATCAGGCGGATCGCGAAACTCAGCGCGTGTGCAGAGACGGCCGAAATCCCCGGTGCTGGCCGGATGGTGGATTTCGCAAATGCCCCCGGGGCAGGCGAAAATTCTGATGCACCGGAATCCGGCAGACGCTTTCCGGCCATTCAGAACGGAAAGAGCGAGACTGTTTCGCTGATCCCCCGCAGATGGTGCTGTTTCAGCGCCGTTGCGGGAATTCTCCGGTTCTTCGTGATGTGTATGAGCGCGGGCATGGGCTGTGTGTCATCCGATGAGTCTGAAGTGTGATCGGTGGAGGGCTTTGAATCCTGAAGGGCTCCTGAATCTCGCAATCTGCAGGCCTGACGCCTGAACGTTCTGATCTTGTTGTTCGCCCCATCCAGAGGACCGGTCGAGATGGGGGAGTCGTACCGCGCCAGGATGCCTGTGCGATGACGGGCCGGTGTCGTCCCGGTCGCCAGCAACGCGTCCATTTCCCGAAGCCTGCGGATGATGTGCTTCGGCGCGTGTCGTTTCCGTTTGACGACAGTCTCCGTGCCCGACCGAGACGTTGCGACGTTCATCACATCCGGACCAGTTTTGGGGGAACACGCCCTGTTCTGCCCGTCTTCGCTGCCACCGGCAGCAGTCATTGTGTGACACGCCGATCGGGTCACAGAATGCGGCCACTGACAGCCTGGACGTCTTCTGCAGTTCGATTCACTCGGCCCACTGGTTTCCCGAATCCCTGCGACCGAGCTCGTTTCTCCATGGAAAGGCCACCAGCCTGAAGCCGCATGCCACATGCACTTCGCCGTGCGCACGCTTATGCGCCGTGAAAGGTTCTGACCAGCGGGCCGATCACGCATGGCGGCACGAAGTCTGCCAGACGGGCTTCCAGATCGTCGGATCCCATTTTCGCGATCTGTTTGATGAGAGAACTGGAGATGTGGTTGTAGCCTTCGCTGGACATGAGGAACACCGATTCGATTTCGTCATCCAGCACGCGGTTGGCCAGAGACATGGTGAATTCGGAATCGATGTCTGTGAGCGACCGAACCCCTCGCAGCAGAACGCGGCTGTTGCAGCTTCGAACGAAATCGACGGCCAGACCTTCGAACGTCTGCACGGACACATTGGTCAGGTGGCCGAGTGCTTCGCGGCACATGGCAACACGTTCCTGCGGACTGAACAAAGCGGCTTTGTCGGGATTGATGCCGATGCCCACGGTCAGGCGTTCGAAAAGACGGGCCCCCCGCTGAATGATGTCCTGGTGGCCCAGTGTGAGCGGATCGAAGCTGCCCACGTACACAGCATGAGTGGTTGGAAGCGGCGAAGACATGAAAAGTGGGTTCTTTGAGCTGAACGGCGGCGTGTCCGGTTGCCTGACACCGGACTGACCGACTCGGGCCGTTTCGGCAGACGACGCGGATGACTGCCGGGTGGATCTGTAAAATTGGCAGCGAAGCGGGAGCGACTGTACAAAAAAACAAACACGGGTTCCAGACGTAACATATTCTGCAGGAACAGATTGCGTCTGTTTCCGGCCGGCGGCCCCGCCCGCGAAGCGGATGATTCGGCACGCAGTGTGCAACTGCAGGCAGAAAGGATGACAGGGGGTTCTGACCGAACGGCCTGACCACCACGCACGGCAGGCCCGGCCGGACGGAAGTTGCCGGTCCCACGTCGGGAACGGTCTGCCGGTCTGATCCGGGACGTGGCCTCCGGGCGACAGGGCTGTTCCGCATGTGGAGCGGTACGGGACTGGAGCCGAAAACGATCTGTCGGCCGGCAGACCGGAATGGCCCTGGAAATCCAACAGGGAATCCGGCAGGGAATCCGGCAGGGAATCCGGCAGGGCCGGAAAGCCTGGCAGGAACAGGAAACCGAACTGGTACAGACGGAATCCGGAGGTGTTTGGATGGCCGTGTTTCGCTGGGGGAATGCCTGGGACGCGTTCCAGGAACTGGAACGGGAGATGGACCGTCTGCTGCAGGGCGTGAATCTGTCGTTTCCCGGGGGACGGTCGTCTCGCCGGTTCCCGCTGATGAATCTGGTGGAACGCGATGATCACTACCTGCTGACGGCGGAAGTTCCGGGAGTGGAGATCAGCGATCTGGAGGTGACAGCGGCCGGAGGCCTGCTGACGATCAAGGGAGTGCGGCGTCCGCCTGAAGAAGCGCGGGACGATTCCTTTCGCCGACAGGAACGGTTTCATGGAACCTGGCAGAGAACGATTCAGCTTCCGGACCGGGTTGATGAGGATGACCTGAAGGCGGAATACAGTGCCGGAATTCTGAAGATTCGTCTGAAGAAGGCGGCCTCCGGCATCGTGCGCAACATTCCCGTGACCGAAGGTCCGGAAGCATGACCGGCCGGGGCGTTCGGATGGTGGAATGTCCGGAGCATTTTCCGGGAGGACTGACTGATGAGTGATCTGGAAAACGATGTGCCGGCTCGTTCGCAGGAAGACGCCGTGGTGCCGACGAAGCGATCAGGCGGCGATTCGGAACAGCGGCTGGTGTTCAATCCACCGATTGACATCTATGAAACCGGGGACGGTCTGGTGCTCTACGCGGATCTTCCGGGGGTGACGACGGACGGGCTGGACCTGCAGGTTCAGGACAACCGTCTGACGCTGTTCGGCCGGGTCCGCCGTGAAGATTCCGATGAGGGCATGGTGCTGCATGAAGAGTACCGGACGGGCGATTTTCTTCGGTCGTTCATTTTGAGCGACGAAGTCGATCACGATCGCATCACGGCCCGGCTGAACCACGGCGTGCTGCGTGTGGAACTGCCGCGTGCCAGCCGGGCTCAGCCCCGCCGCATTGAAGTGTCGACCGACTGAAACACCGGGCTGCGTGTTCCTGGCCTCCGAATGCAGGACCGCAGTAGACCGCGAACCGGCCGCACCGGTAAACTGGAGCCTGGCAGGCCGGATGTCGATGCGGGACAACGGAAGCGACGGCGGATGCGGGAATGCGGTCTAAGGCTTCTGCTGCGAACAGTGCGGCCGGTGTGAACGTGGCGGCACCGTTGTCGGGGAGAAAACGGAACGATGATCATCGAAAAACACTACAAGTTTTACGCGGCCCACCGCAATGAAATGCTGCAGGACAAATGCAGCAACATTCATGGCCACCGATACGGGCTGAAGCTGCACTTCGAAGTCGATCGGGACGGGGACATCAGCACGCTGTTCGGGGATTTCGACGACCGGATCGAACCGTGGCTGAAGGAGTACTACGACCACGGGATGCTGATCAATCGCCATGATCCACTCTACCAGGTGCTGCAGGACTACTGTCGGACATCAGGCGAGAAGCTGAAGTTCAGGGTGATCGACGGAGCCAGCAGCGTGGAGAATCTCGCGTGGACGATGTTCACGGAGATCACGGAGATGGGATTTCGTCTGAATCGGATGGAAATCCAGGAAACCGACACGTCGAATTTCATCTACACGCACGATGACTGGGTCCGTGACAACCGCTATTTCGCTCAGCGCCGAACAACAGAATGTTCCGTGTCGGACTGAACGCCGGTCGGAGCGGTCGCGGGTCTGCCGGTCCGGGAATTCGGTCTTTGCCGGCACAGGCTTCGGTCTCTAAGATGGGACGGGTGCGAGGGGCTGCGGTGTGCCGTGGTCCGGTTTAGTTGCAGCGGAACAGGTGTCCTGGATGCACCAGTCGGGCGGGGATCACGGCGCCGTTTTTCACGATTTCGATTCGGTGATCGATGCCTGCGCCTCCAGGCGTGAATCCGCCTGGATCGAACTGCGGCGGCATCTGCATCGCCATCCGGAACCCAGCGGGGAAGAAACGGCGACGTCGGAGCTGATTCGTGATCACCTGATGCGTCAGGGGATTGAAGCCCGCACAGGGAGTCGGGGCGTGGGCGTGACGGCCGATCTGTGTCTGGGCGAAGCGCCTCACACGGGGCCTTTGATCGCTCTGCGGGCCGATATCGATGCGCTGCGGATGTCGGACCGCAAGAATGTGCCGTGGGCATCTGAGGTGGACGGGTGTGCTCATGCCTGCGGTCACGATGTGCATACGACGGTTCTGCTGGCGGCCGCAGAGCTGCTCCACCGTATTCGCGAGTCATCGGGAGTCTGGCTGCCGCCGGCCCGCATTCGACTGATTTTCCAGGCGGCTGAAGAAATCTGCCAGGGGGCTCAGTGGATGGTGGACGACGGCGTCATGGACGGCGTGGACACCATTCTGGCGATTCATGTGGAGCCGCGGCTGCGGGCCGGTCAGGTGGGAATCCGTCACGGCCCTTTGACCGCTCATGTGGATGAGCTGTTCATCGTTCTGAAAGGTCAGGGAGGCCACAGTGCACGGCCTCACGAGACATCCGACCCGATTGCGGCCGCGGCGGGGCTGGTGAATCTGCTGTACCAGCACATCCCCCGGATGACGGATGCGCGGGAACCGGTGGTGCTGACGATCGGACAGATTCACGGCGGGACCGCTCCGAACGTCATTCCCGATCAGGTGGAACTGGGCGGCACGCTGCGCTCCATCTGTGGTCGGGTGCGGACCGAAGTGATGCAGAAGATTCGTGACTGCTGTGATCATGTGGCCCGTCTGACGGGCAACCGGGTGGATGTGGAATTCCGCAATCCGCTCGGGTCGGTCGTCAATGCCGTTCGGCCGGTGCAGGCGTTTGAACGGGCCGCCCGCCGCGTGCTGGGTGACCGGTCCGTGGTGCATCTGACTGCGCCCAGCATGGGCGGGGAAGACTTTGCCGTGTATCTGGAGCACGCACCCGGAGCGCAGGTGCGTCTGGGATGCGCCGCCACCGATCACTGGCCCCTGCTGCATTCGCCCGTGTTCGATGTGGATGAACGGGTCATCGCCATGGGCGCCCGACTGCTGGTGCACGCGGTGCTGGATCTGCTGGGGCAGGATGATCCGCTGGAGTTTCAGATCTGAGGCCGACTGCTGATGACGCCCATCCGATTCACGCCGAATCAGTTTCCCACCATCGGAGTCGAGGTGGAACTGCAGCTCGTGGACGCTCAGACGTTCGCACTGACCAGCGCCATCGATGAAGTCCTCCGCCGGCTGCCGGAACAGATGCGGGGAACTGTGAAGCCGGAGCTGATGCAGTCGTATCTGGAAGTGAATACGGGCGTCAATCGAACCGTCGCGGAAGCGCGGGCGGATCTGGAAAAGAAAATCCGGACCGTTCAGACGGCGATCGAACCGATGGGGCTGGAGCTGTTCTGGGGGGCCACGCATCCGTTTTCGTCGTGGCGCGATCAGCAGGTCACCGTCGACGATCGTTACCACCGCCTGGTGGAACTCATGCAGGACGTGGCCCGTCGGCTGGTCACATTCGGGCTGCATGTGCACGTGGGCGTGGACACGGGAGATAAAGCCATCATGGTGTGCGACCGCATGCTGCGCTATCTGCCGCTGCTGCTGGCGCTGTCTTCGAACTCACCGTTCTGGGAAGGCCGCAATACGGGACTGCATTCGAACCGGTCCAAGATCATGGAAGGACTGCCGACAGCCGGACTGCCCCATCAGATGCGGAACTGGTCGGAATATGTGTGGCTCATCAATCACCTCGTGGACACCGGATTCATCAACACGATTCGCGAAATCTGGTGGGACATCCGGCCGCATCACGAGTTCGGAACGGTCGAAGTGCGCGTGTGCGACATGCCGGCCAGTCTGGATCAGGTGATGGCCATCACGGCTTTGATTCAGTGCCTGGTCCACGCGATTTCCAACGAAATCGATGCCGGGACGTTCCAGTCGGAATACCACCCGATGATGGTGCAGCAGAACAAGTGGCGGGCCACGCGGTATGGAGCGGAAGCCCGTCTGGTCAGCACACGCGATTTTCAGCCGCGATCCGTTCAGGATGTCGTGTCCGATCTGGTCGAACGTCTCCTGCCGACCGCAGACGAACTGCAGTGCCGGGACGAACTGCTGGCGGCCCGATCCCTTCCGGAAAACACGGGAGCTTTGCAGCAGTTGCGCATCTACGACGCGACCGGAAGCCGCCGGGAAGTCGTGCGGCAGATGCTGCCGATCAGTCGGATCGACGGCTGATCGCACCGGTTTTCAGCAGCCCGTTTCATGCCGGCAGACCAGCCGAACAAAGCGGCGTTCTCCGAGACTCCTCCTTTCCCCTGATCTCCCCGCCGCCCTGTTTTGCCCGTGTTTTGTGACGGACAGTCGAATGTGAAGATTCCGTCAGGATGGGTCGCACGGATCAATTGGACTGGTGAATCTGTACGGATTGTACCGATTCATTCGGCAGTCGGACCGGAATCCGGCCGGTCATGGATCTGTGTTGCGGTGACAAAAGGGGATGGACGTGGTCCGGACGCACCTGGTGCGGATTCTTGGTGCAGTGGCGGTGCTGACAGCCGGCAGCCGACTGCCTGCCGATCAGACGGACACGCTGGCCGATGTGCTGAATCGTCTGGAAGCGGCGGAACGGCGGATTGCGGAACTGGAAGAAGAAGCGGCTGCTGCGCCGCTGTCGTCTGCTGCCGGGCCGCTGACGGTTCGAGAAGCATCCTGGACGGGCGAAGCAGCCGGAGACGCTGCGGAGGAACTGTCGGCCGGGCGTCTGGCGGAGCAGTGGGCGGCAAAATGGGAAGAGAACAGCGAAGTCCTTGACGGACTGAAAAAAGACATTCGGCGGTCCGTTCAGTCGGGATCTTCCGGGACGAAGACGATGAAGGTGTCCGGACGGATTCATGCGGATTACTGGGGGTATCCGGAGAGTTCGCCGGGAATCAATCAGATTGAAACCGGCAGCCCCGCGGTGACGCCTCAGGACCGACTGGGTTTTCGGCGGCTGCGTTTCGGAGTCGGCGGAGACGTCAGCCCGAATATGGGGTACCGCATTGAAATGGAATTCGCCGGCGGCGACGAGACACAGTTTCGCGATTCGTTCATCAGTGTGAAGGACGTGGCGTGGCTGCAGACGGTGATCATCGGCAATCACAAAAGACCGTACGGTCTGGATCATCTGAACAGCAGCCGGCACAACGTGTTTCTGGAACGGCCGTTCGTGGTGGAGGCTTTCAATCAGGACTCCCGCCGGCTGGGAATTTCTTCCCAGGGATATTCCGACGACCTCGCCTGGAACTGGCGGTTCGGTGTGTTCAACCAGCGGCTGATCCAGGATGAAGGACTGTATATCAGCGATCATCTGCAGGGGGAAATCGCCGGCCGCCTGGCGAACACATGGTGGTACGACGAACGTTCGGGAGGACGCGGCTACGGCCACTGGGCGCTGGCCATGACCTGGGCCCATCCGGATGGTTCTGTCGGTGGTGATCCGCCGGGTGCCCTGTTCGGGCGTCGGAGATCGGGCAGTGAAGCGAGGTTTCGCACTCGTCCCGAAGCCCGGACAGCTCAGCGGTGGCTGGACACCGGGTTCATCGCCGGTGCATCGTGGTACCAGATGATTGCCGTGGAGAAAGTGGTGAATGTGGGGCCGCTGCAGATTGTCGGCGAGTATCAGAATCTCTTTCTGCAGCGGGACAGTCTGTCCGGACTGCATTTCCACGGCGGCTACGTTTATGCGTCGTATTTTCTGACGGGTGAGCACATGCCCTGGAATCGAAAGAACGGGACACTGGGGCGGGTGAAGCCGTTCGAAAACTTCTTCGTGGTGGACCGGTCCGGAGGAGGCACGGGGACCGGCTGGGGAGCCTGGCAGGTGGCAGTGCGGTATTCGTACGCGGATTTCAATGATCAGACCGTTCAGGGAGGCATCGGCCGGTCCACCACTTTCGGCCTGAACTGGCTGTGGAATGCCAACACGCGGCTGCAGTTCAATTACATTCTGGGAAGCATCTCCCGCCGAAACTCAGGCGGCGTTCTGCTGGGCGGCAGTTACCAGAGCATCGGCACGCGATTCATGATCGATTTCTGACATCTGTCGTGCGGCGTTCTGACAGGCACGCAAAGATGGACGTTCAGAACCTGGACGCTGTTCCCCTTCAGGGAAACGGACGCAGGTGGTGAGCAGGGAGGCATGAGCGATATGAAAAGGATTTCGGCGAAGGTGCTGCTGGGAATGGCGGCCGTGGTATTCGGCAGCGTGTCGGCCGAAGAATTCACCGGAGGCATCCGGTCGGCCGGGCATGAAGAATGCTGCTGCGACGGCTGCCATCCGGCTGCTGAGTGCTGTGAATCCGTGTGCTGCGAAATGGAACTGACGACGAAATCGGTTCCCGGACACCGTTACGAC
Organism: Planctomycetaceae bacterium; assembly: GCA_015485495.1. Taxonomy (GTDB): domain Bacteria; phylum Planctomycetota; class Planctomycetia; order Planctomycetales; family Planctomycetaceae; genus S139-18. The sequence continues at coordinate 7,479 of WFTL01000063.1, read as the reverse complement.
GTCCGCTGCGAAACCATCTGCATTCCGCCGGTGACTCTTCCACAGATCTGTCCGGACTGGCTGCCAGGAGGTGACCGGCGCCGGAAGAATGCATCGCCCTGTCCGGGCTGCGGAGAACAGGCATGCCAGGTGCACGACGGACGCTTCGGGTCCCACACGGGACTTCTCAGCAGGCTGTGCGCCTGTCTGACGAACTGCCGGGTCCGCACTGTGAAACGCCTGAAACGGATCGATCACACGACGGAAAAGTGCGTCTGCCGCTGGACCGTCCGGAAACGGATGGTCCGGTGCGGTGCCGACGGGTGCTGTGGCGATGAGTGTGGGGTTCCGGCGGCGGAGTGTGGAGCCGGTTCGGCTGTGCCGGAACGTCCGCAGGCAGTTTTGTCGGCGGATTGTCCGGATTCGGAAGACGCGTATCTGCCGCGGGAAAGGGCGGGCGAAGCAGCCCCGTCACCTCATCCTCAGACACCCGTGTCGTCGGTGCCGCGCACGGAATCGGCCCGCACGATTCAGCGATTTCCGCTGCTGAGGTGAGTCGACCGACGACCGGATTGCGTGACGGGACCTGATGGGAACCGGGACCGGGATTCACGCCTGCCGGTACTGTTCCAGGGCACCGCGCACCAGACTGCCCATTTTCGGCGGGTTGGCTTCGAAGTCGACCTGGATCCCTTCGGCGCGGAGGGCGTCGGAGCAGGTGGGGCCGATCGACCCGGTGAAAGGAATCCGAACCTTCCATGTGTCCCACTGGCCGTTTTGCTGAGCAATCAGCGCGACGTGACGGATCTGCTGGGCGCTGGTGAACAGCAGGATGTCGGTTTTGCCGTCGACAGTCGCCTGGATGGCGGTTTTCAGAGGTTCCACATCGTCCGGCAGTTCCCAGCGGTACACGGGTATGCTCAGCACAGACGCACCCCGTTCTCCCAGCGCTCCGGCCAGTTCGCGGGCGGGGATTCCATATTCCTGAATGGCCACGGTTCGTCCCTGAACAGACAGGCCGGCACTGTCGATGGCTCTGAGGATTTCTTTCCATGTGTTGGGCGATTCAGCGCGGGCGGCCGGCTGCAGACCCAGGCGATGCAGGACGGCTGCCGGCTTGGGACCTCGGACGATCAGCGGAATGTCGGCCATTCGTTCCAGGAGACGCTGTTCCAGGGACGCCGTGCGGGCCAGGTCGAGCATCGCAGTGGTGCCGACTCCGGTCATGAGAATCAGCAGGTCAGCGCGGCCGGCGACCAGCCGACGGATGCCTTTCAGACCTTCGGGATTGTCCCGCAGCGGGACTTCTTTCATCGACGGCGCGATCAGCGCCGTCCCCCCGTGGCGTTCGATGAGTTTCCGCATTTCTTCGGCTCGGCGGCTTTCGAAGCTGCAGACGACAGGAGAGGAGGTCACGGCAGGGTCCTTCCTGGGATCAGGAGCAGCAGATGCGTCGAACGGCCCGGGCGAAGTAATCCACCACGCCGACATCGTCGATGGAGGAAACGATACTGAAGTTGCTGCCGTGGACGGGGGACGGTCGCCGTCGGTCCACGACAGTCATGCCCTGAGTGAGTTCTCCGGACAATTCGACATCCACGATGGCGGCTTCCTGCTGAAAGGATTCGGCTCCCGCAGCGACAGCCAGAGCCGCCACGGCGTGCAGAGGAATGCCTTCGGTCGCGGCATAGGTGCGGTGTCCGCGAATGGCGAACTGAAGCAGGCTGGACACGAATTCGCTCACCGGAGACGGCTGAAAAAAAGTGCACATCACGTCCACGTCGTCGAATCCCAGAGCCGGTTCGGAACTCACATCGAGAGGAACAAGGAGTTTCTGGATCGGCATCTGACAGACGGTGCGGGCTGCCTGGGGATCGGCCCAGATGTTGAATTCCGCGGCGGCCGTCACGTCTCCGCCGGCGCACACGCTGCCACCGAGAACAACCACGCTGTGCAGGCATTCGCACAGCTGAGGGTCATAGTCGGCCGCCACCGCCAGATTCGACAAAGGTCCCAGGGTCAGCAGCCGGACTTCTCCCGGGAACTCACGGGCCAGATCGACAATGAGCCGGGCCGATTCGCGCCGGTTGTGCAGATCGGCTGCGGGAACCGGCGTGTCTCCGAGGCCTTCGGCACCGTTCAGCCGTGTCCAGGTCCGTGTGATTTCCGGCAATGCGTCGTTGATGGCGGCCGGCAGATGACACTGGCCGATGCGGGGGTGACGCACCGGATCCACCAGTTCGATCAGATAGTGGATGTTGCGGGTCGCCTGGGCTCCCGACACGGTTCCTCCGGTTGCCGTGACGGCAAGCAGATCGATGGCCGGATCGGCCATCGCGGTCAGAACTGCCAGGGCGTCTCCGATTCCGGGATCGGCGTCGATGATGAGTTTCTGGGCCAATAATCTGTCTCCGTGGGTGGCGAGTGTATCGAATCGGTCAGAAGATTTCCGTTCAATCGGGCTGTTCGCGAGGATTCCCGGGACGGAGGATGGCGGGCCGCCGGTCGGCTGATGATCGGGTCCGGCGATTGGAATTTGAGATCTGAATTCTGAGATCTCAGGGGCCGCGCCGGGACCGGACCGGGGTTGTGGTGTATGGTCCGGACTTTCTCCGTTTCCTGTGTGTGTTTCTGCCGAGGCTGATTCACGTGAATCGTGTGCTGATTACCGATGGACTCCACCCGGCCGGCATGGCCGTGCTGGAACGGGCTGACGGCATCGAACCGGTCGTCCGCCCGGATCTGACCGCCGAGCAGCTTCGTGACGAGCTGCAGACAGCGGACGGAATCATTGTTCGCAGTGCGACCAGACTGCGGTCGGACGTGCTGAGCGGACAGGAGCGTCTGCGGGTCATTGTTCGGGCCGGTGTCGGTGTGGACAACATCGATCTGAATGCGGCCACGAAGGCCGGCATTCTGGTGATGAATACGCCCACGGGCAACACGACCAGCACGGCCGAACACACGATCGCCATGATGCTGGCTCTGTCGCGGAACATCGGCCCGGCTGCGGCCAGCATGAAAGCCGGACGCTGGGATCGGAAGCTGTTTCAGGGCACGCAGCTTGCCGGAAAGACTCTGGCGGTCGTCGGTCTGGGCCGCATCGGCATCTGTGTGGCTCAGCGGGCCATCGCTCTGGAAATGACGGTTCTGGGGTACGACCCGTTTCTTTCCGAAGAGCGGGCCCGGCAGTATGGAATCGAGCTGCATCGGGATCTGGACGAGATTGTGCGACGGGCCGACTACCTGACCGTGCACACGCCTCTGACGGACGAAACCCGCGGAATGATCGGGGCGGAACGGCTGGCGGCGATGCCGGCGGGGGCTCGAGTGATCAACTGCGCCCGCGGCGGAATCGTCGACGAACAGGCGCTGGCGGATGCAATCGAATCCGGACACATTGCCGGAGCGGCCCTGGATGTGTTCACGCAGGAACCTCCCGAAGACCGCCGTCTGGTCGATCTGCCGCAGGTGCTGGCCACGCCGCATCTGGGCGCGTCCACTCAGGAAGCCCAGGAAATGGTGGCCGTGGAAGCGGCGGAAATCGTTGTGGGGTTCCTGCAGAGCAGCGAGATTCGCTGTGCGGTGAACATGGCGCCGGTTTCCGGAGCGGAACTGGAGGACCTGAAGCATTATCTCAGCCTCAGTTACCGCCTGGGGCTGCTGGCATCGCAGATGATTCGCGGACAGTCGCTGACGTCCGCGGAGATCGATTTCCGCGGCGAAGCGGCCGAACGGAACACGCGGCTGCTGAAAAGCGTCTTTGCGACCGGTCTTCTGGAAGACGCTCTGGATTCTGCGGTGAATCTGGTCAACGCGTCGGCGGTCGCTCAGGAACGCGGCATTGCGATCACAGAAACGGCCAGCGGCCAGTGCGAAAACTTTGCGTCGCTGATCGGTGTGCGGGTGAAGACAAACGAAGGAGAATTTTCTGCTTCGGGAACGATTTTCGGCAACCAGTTTCAGCGGCTGGTGCGTCTGGGACCGTACCCGCTGGAAGCGTTTCTGGACGGGATTCTGCTGATCTACCGCCATCGCGATGTTCCGGGACTGATTGGCTACATCGGATCCGTCCTGGGACGGCACGATGTGAACATCGCCAACATGGCGCTGGGACGTCAGTCGGCCGAACCGGGCGGCGATTCGGTCGCTGTGCTCAACCTGGACAGCGAACCATCGCAAGCGGCTCTTGAGGAAATCCTGAATCATGATGAAGTGACGGGAGTGGAAATCGTCCGTCTTCCGGCAGCCGGAGAGATTCCTCCCCTGCTGGGAGGCTGAGCAGGTGGGTGACTGAGCAGAACGTTTTCCCGCCGGATTGCCGGTTGTCCGGGGTATAGCGGGAGTCCGGGGTCGAGGGAGTCCGGGCGGTGGCTGTTGTCAGGCGAAGGCAGCGCGGCGGCGATTCGGAACCGATGGGGGAAGATCCAGAACGACCGGGAGCAGGCGGGATGTCAAATATGACGGAAACCGGGGTCGAACCGGCGAACCGGGCGGCTTAGTATGTGAAGTGTGTGACAGGCCAGATGAGTGAACTTTTTCGCCGGTGCTGCGACATCGGCGTGTGATGGAAGGACGATTTCGTGTCCACGGCTGATAAACAGGCCACTGAAACGATCAGCGGCGCTGAGATCATGATCGAAATGCTGATTCGACTGGATGCAAAGTTCTGCTTTGCTTATCCGGGGGGAGCCAGCATGCCGCTGCACCAGGCGTTGCGCAAACACCGCGACCGCATTCGGACGATTCTGCCGCGTCATGAACAGGGCGGCACTTTCGCGGCTCAGGGAATCGCCCGCACCACCGGACGGCCGGGCATCTGCATGGCCACCAGCGGTCCAGGGGCGACCAATCTGGTCACGGGCATTGCCGATGCGAAGCTCGACAGCGTGCCGCTGATCGCCATCACCGGCCAGGTGCCTCAGCACTTCATCGGAAAGGACGCGTTCCAGGAAACCCCGATGGTGGAGGTGTGCCGGGCGATCACGAAACACACCTACATGATCACCGATGTTCACGACGTGGCCCGCATTGTTCGGGAAGCGTTTCACATCGCCACCACCGGACGCCCCGGCCCGGTTCTCATCGATTTCCCCAAGGATGTGCAGACGGCGGAACTGCAGAGGGACGAAGTGGATTTCAATCCGCCGTTCAAGCTGCCGGGATATCAGCCGCAGACTCGCCGGGCCCGGGAGGAACAGATTGCTCAGGTGATCGCCGCCATTCGCCGGTCACGCCGACCGGTGATCTATGTGGGCGGCGGCTGCATCATCAGCGACGCATCCGAAGAACTCCGAAAGTTCGCTCTGCGGACCGGAATTCCCGTGACCATGACCGTCATGGGGCTGGGTGCGTTTCCTGGCGACCATGAACAGTCTCTGGACATGCTGGGAATGCACGGCACGGTGTACGCCAACTACGCGGTCGATCAGTCCGATCTGCTGCTGGCATTCGGTGTGCGATTCGATGACCGGGTGACCGGAAAGTTCGACGAATTCGCGAAGCATGGCAAAATCGTCCATGTGGACATCGATCCGTCCGAAATCCACAAAAACAAGGAAGCCCACATCCCCATCGTGGCTGATCTGCGGGAGGCTCTCACGGCGCTCAATGACGCCCTGACGGACGACGACATCCCCGATCTGACCGAATGGCGTGAGCAGATTGCCGAATGGAAGAAGCAGTATCCTCTGGCATACGGAGACGTAGGAGACGACATCCAGCAGCAGTATGCCATTCAGGAACTGTATCGGCAGACCAAAGACCGTGATCCGTTCATCGCCGTGGGGGTCGGCCAGCATCAGATGTGGACGGCTCAGTTCTACAAATTCCGCAGTCCGCGTCACTTTCTGAGCAGTTCCGGACTGGGGACCATGGGATTCGGGCTGCCGGCCGCCATGGGAGTGCAGGCGGCCCATCCGGATGCTCTGGTCATCGACATCGACGGGGACGGTTCCTTCCAGATGAACATTCAGGAACTGGCCACCCTGTACTGCGAAAACCTGCCGGTGAAGATTCTGCTGCTGAACAACCAGCATCTGGGCATGGTGACTCAGTGGGAAGACCGCTTCATGGAAGGCCGCCGGGCCCACACGTATCTCGGTCCGGTGGATCATCCGGAAGCGCTGGGAGACGGCGACGGCAGCATTCCCGAACAGACGTATCCGGACTTCGTGCAGATCGCTCAGGGATACGGCATTCCGGCTCGCAGAGTGCGCAGCCGGGCCGATTATCCGGAAGCTCTGAAGGAAATGCTGGCCAGCGATGGACCGTTTCTGCTGGATGTCGTCTGTGTTTACCAGGAACACGTTCTGCCGATGATCCCGTCGGGCCGGACTGTCCGCGACATCATCACTGAATAGTCCCATGTCTGCCGAAACGTCTCAAACGGTTCCGTCCGCGGAAAGCGGTGCCGACGAAGAACTGCCGCCGGTCACGCCGCCGTCGGCCGGATTCATCATCCAGTTGTTCCTGATTCCGGCGCTGATCGTGGCCGCCGTGGTCGGCGTGTGGGCGCTGTTCAGCCGGCTGGCCGGAGGCGATATCGACGTCGATCGGCTCGTCCAGGAACTGGGCAGTACCAACGAACACCGACGCTGGCGGGCGGCCGCCAATCTGTCGCAGGTGCTGCAGAACGAACGTCTGGCGGCCCGTCCGTCCCGGGAACGTCTGAGTGAACGGCGGGACGTGGCCGAAGCTCTGACCGGCCTTCTGGAAAAATCGCTGGCCGGCAACAGCACTGCCGATGAAGAAATCCGGCATCAGGAGTTTCTCGCCCGGACGCTGGGATCGCTGGATGTCGACGATGTGGTCCTGCCGGTGCTCAGTCAGGCGATCGCTCCGGACGCCGATACGGCGGTCCGCCGCAGCGGACTGATGGCGGTGGTTCTGATTGCCGGCCGGCGTTTCGCCGCGGCCACCGGCGAAGACCTGGACACGTCGCGGACCGCCGTCATCGACCTGTCTCCGTTGCCGGACGACTGCGGTCTGCCGCTGGCGGAACCGGTGATTCAGAATGCGGCTGTGCTGGAACAGCTTCACGCCGCCGCTCAGGATCCGGAACCCGGTATCCGGCATCTGGCGGCCTATGCACTCGGGCTGGTCAGCGGTCCGAAATCCATGGACCTGCTGAAAGTGATGCTTCTGGATGCCGATCTGACCACTCGGGCGAATGCCGCCACGGCGCTGGCCCGGAATGCGGATCCCGCGGGCGTTCCCGTGCTCCTGTCGATCCTCAGTCAGCCCTCCGTTCAGTTGTCCGAAGAAGACGCTTCCGGAATGACGGCGGCCGAGCGACGCAACGAACTGTCGCGTCGGCAGTTCGATCAGTCGGCCATGCTGATCAACGGCATGACGGCCATCGGACGTCTGTGGACGCGGATTTCCGCCGCCGATCAGGAAAAGCTGCGAGCGGCCGTGCGGTCGGTGGCCGAAAACCACGATTCACCAGGCGTGCGCCTGCATGCGACGGCTTTGCTGCGGCAGATGGAACAGGCTTCC
>WFTL01000062.1 GCA_015485495.1 Planctomycetaceae bacterium | reverse complement strand
TGGCAGAAACCTCAGAAAAACAAAGCAGGAAACCCGACCGGGACAGGATGACTGATCTGGAGAGGCGAACGATTCGGAACTCAGGAAACGGCCCCGGAGACACGCCTGTGGTCGGTGCGTCGGCAGACCACCGGCCGGGGAATCCGTTCTCCTGATCCGTCCGCACATCATGCATGACACATCATGCATTCAGGACGGCCGACCGACAACCGGCCGAACCGGCCAGGCTGTTCAGATGCTCAATGCTACAGGCCGAACAGCGAAAACGATCCTGCGGGCGGCTCCGGAAGCAGCACCGGAACCCATCCGGTGAACCTCCTTCACCAGACCGGAATCAGAACTGCCGGCCGAACCAGTGAACAGCCTTTCTTTTTCACTTCGTGCAGTCCGATGCAGACGAACCGAACAGACCGGCCTGGCGGCAGGCGCGGCGCGTGACCAGCATCCGCCACAGGAACATCAGCCTCAGACTCAGCCGGGAAAACAGCAGCCGCGTGCCCAGGCCGCGGACCCCGGAAGCATGTTCCAGTTCAATGCGATCGATGACGACCGTTCGATTCTCATCCGCCGCTTCGAAACGATGCTGATGAATCCAGTGTTTCAGTGGTCCGGCGGTCTGCACGTCTGTGAACCCGCTGTCGCTGACATCCCGGTGCAGAGCCGTCCAGCGGACAGGCAGCGGGCCGATCCACAGGGTGAATTCCGCAACAGCTCCCTCAGCGGGAACGGCCTGCCGCCGAATGCAGACCGGTATCCCCGGAGGAATCAGGCGGCGAAAACTGTCGGCCGATCGATGAAACGCAGCCACCTGCCGGACAGGAGCCGCCACGGAAAAACGGTGTTCGAACACAGGCATCCGGTACGCTCATTCGCCGGCAGGATCGTATCGGTATCCCGCTCCATGCACGGTGCGGATGATCGCCGGATTCCTGGGATCCCGTTCGATGCGTCGGCGCAACTGAGAAATGTGCTGGTCCAGCGTACGGCTGTTCGGGAAATAGTCTTCGCCCCAGGCATGACGAAACAGTGTCTGTCGATCAAGCACCTCCCCGCGGTGGTCATGAAACAGCTGCAGCAGACACACGTCGCGCTGACTGAGTTCGATCACTGTATCGGCTCGTCGGGCCCGCAGTTCGGCCGGATACACGGTCAGATCTCCAAGACGGAAGGATTCGGGAGTCGCATTGTGTTCAGCACAGCAGCGACGGGCCACCGCCCGAACCCGGGCCACGACTTCACGCACACTGAACGGCTTGACAATGAAGTCATCGGCCCCCGCACTGAATCCCACCAGACGGTCGACCTCTTCACCCCGGGCCGTGATGAAGATCACAGGAATGCCCGGACATTCGGATCGGATCGCCTGGCAGACTTCGTAACCGCTCATTTCAGGCATCATCACATCCAGGCAGACGAAATCCGGCCGCTCGGCACGAAACCGCTTCAGAGCGGCCGAACCATCACTGGCCAGGACCACTTCGTGTCCTTCCGACTGCAGCACATCGGCCAGCCCTTCACGCGTATGACGATCGTCTTCCGCAATGAGCACCTTCACGACTGCCGCTTCTCCTCCGCATAACTCGGCCGCAGATACACCGGCTCCAGTTTCTCCGGGTCCTGCCAGTTTCCCCGATCGGCAGCCCGGCAGGCAATGGGAATCAGTGCAGACGCCCGCGGCTGCCGCAGCGGCGGCGGGGCTGTGAGCAGCCCGGCGGGTATCTGCGATGCCATGGAATCCACGGCACTGCCGGTGAGCCGGATGCGAGGATGTTCGGCGGCCTGCTGCAGCACTTCCGCCAGCGGCGCGATGCGCACCGGTTCAGTCGGTTCGGCCACTGTTCCGCCGCGATACGTGCCGGTGAACACGTCTCCCCGCTGAGCATCGGTGATCACCGCAATGTCTTCATCGCACGGCAGCAGTCGCTGAGCGCAGGCCTGAAGCGTGTCCACAGCCACCAGCCGCGTCTCCGCGGCCCAGGCGAAGGTGCGGGCGAACACCACACCGACCCGCAGCCCCGTAAAACGCCCCGGACCAATGCTGACGGCCGTCACATCCACATCGGCCGGCCGCCAGGACAGCTCCTGCAGGCATTCCCGGACCTGCGGCACCAGCAGCCGGGCATTGCGCCCTGCGGCGGTGTCCAGAACCCGTTCGATGAGGACCCGGGGCCCGTCCGCCGCAGCGACGGACAGGTCCCGGCCCGATGTTTCCACAGCGAGGATCTTCACAGGCAGTTCGCAATCCCGAGGCAGTTTCGGAATGCCGACGGCGGGACGATCTGTTTTCGAAGGACGGCGGCACCAGAAACCGTCTGCGGTCTGTCTGGCAGACGGCACCTGGATTTCACCTGAATGTCACCTGGAGGTCAGGTCGGCTGCTGCTGCCCGGCCAGCGCCGCATTGAATGTCGGGCTTGGCCGCATGGCCTGTTTGACGCGTTCGCGAATCGGACGGTAATAACCGCCCAGATCCTGAGGCTGACCCTGAGCAGCGTTCAGTTCTTCCACAATGCGGGTTTCGTTGTCTTCCAGCATCTGTGCCAGAGGCCGAAATTCTTCTGCAAGGTCTGCATCGTCCGTCTGACGAACCAGAGCCTGAGCCCAGTACAGAGCCAGATAGAAGTGACTGCCGCGGGTATCCAGTTCATGCACTTTGCGTGACGGCGACCGATTGTTCTGCAGAAATTCGTCTGTCGCGGCATCCAGAGCCCGGGCCACCACCGCCAGACGGGCATTGTCGGTCCTGCGGGCCATTTCCTCCAGCGAGACCGCCAGAGCCAGAAACTCTCCCAGAGAATCCCAGCGCAGATGGCCTTCTGAGAGAAACTGCTGGACGTGTTTTGGTGCCGATCCGCCGGCTCCCGTTTCGAACAGCCCCCCGCCGGCCAGCAGCGGAACGATGGACAGCATGCGGGCACTGGTGCCCAGTTCCAGAATCGGAAACAGGTCCGTCAGATAATCGCGAAGAACATTTCCGGTCACCGTGATCGTGTTCTGCCCGGCACGCGCCCGTTCACACGTGATGCGGGTTGCTTCGATCGGTTCCTTGATGCGAATGTCCAGACCGGACGTGTCATGGTCATCCAGATACCGCTGCACCCGTTCGATCAGAATCCGGTCGTGTGCGCGTTCCGGATGCAGCCAGAACACCGTGGTGTCGCCGGTGGCCCGAGCCCGTTCAACAGCCAGCCGCACCCAGTCGCGAATCGGTTCATCCTTCGTCTGACACATCCGCCAGATGTCTCCGGCAGCCACCGGGTGTTCCATCAGCACCTGGTCGGACGCATCGATGACCTGAACAATACCGGGCGATTCCATTTCGAACGTTTTGTCGTGAGACCCGTATTCTTCTGCTTTGCGGGCCATCAGGCCGACGTTGGACACACTGCCCATGGTGGTCACATCGAAGGCGCCGTGTTCTTTGCAGAACTCGATCACTTCGTGATACACCCCCGTGTAACAGCGATCCGGAATCACGAACTTTGTGTCGTGCAGCCGGCCGTCCGGGCCCCACATGCGGCCGGAGCTGCGAATAGCGGCCGGCATGGATGCGTCGATGATGACGTCGCTGGGAACGTGCAGATTCGTGATGCCGCGATCGGAATCCACCATGGCGATTCGCGGTCGCCGCTCATACACGGCCTGAATATCGGCTTCGATTTCTTCCCGTTTCTCCCGGGGCAGCCGTTCCAGACGACGGTACAGACTGCCCAGGCCGTTGGCCGGACGGTACCCCAGCTCCTTCAGGGTGTCTCCGTGTTTTTCGAACACGTCACGGAAAAACACACTGACGGCATGTCCGAACATGATCGGGTCGGACACCTTCATCATTGTGGCTTTCAGGTGCAGCGAAAACAGGACATCCTTTTCCCGCGCGTCCTCAATGGCCCGTTCGTAAAACGCCCGCAGTTCATGGCAGCTCATGACAGCCGCATCGATCACTTCATCCTGTTCCAGTTCCAGTCCGTCGCGCAGAACGGTCTCCCGGCCGTCGGCGTCGATGTGGACGATGCGCACCGTCGTGGGCGACGGCACCGAACAGGACTGTTCACTGCCGAAAAAGTCGCCGGATTCCATGTGATCCACATGAGACCGGGAGTCGGAAGACCATTCTCCCATCGGATGCGGGTGCGTCTGTGCATACCGCTTGACCGGTGCAGCCACACGCCGGTCGGAATTGCCTTCTCTCAGAACCGGATTGACGGCACTGCCCAGAATCCCCGCATAACGAGCCCGGATTTCCTTTTCTTCATCGGTCCGGGGATCGGTCGGAAAATCGGGAACCGCCCAGCCCGCTTCCTGAAGTTCCTGAATGGCGGCCGTCAGCTGCGGAATCGACGCACTGATGTTCGGCAGTTTGATGATGTTGGCCTGCGGCTGGTGAACCAGTTCCCCCAGGAAGGCCAGGGCATCTTCCTGACGCTGATCCTCCGTCAGAAAATCCGGAAAAGCAGCGATGATGCGTCCGGCCAGAGAAATGTCCTTCAGTTCGAATTTCACGCCCGAAGACGCCGTGAATGCGCGAACCACCGGCAGCAAAGAAGCCGTCGCCAGAGACGGTGCTTCGTCGGTCAGTGTGTAGATGATGGTGGAATCTGAAACAGTCATGTGTGTGTCAGCAGAAAGTCGGAAAAAATGATCCGTGCCGGGTCTGGTGCCCGGCATTCCGCACAGTAGCAGCCGACCGGCCGGTCAACAATTGTGAGCGGACTCCGTCCGATTCCAGGCAAATCCGCCGGCCTTCCGATAGACTGACCTGTTCCGGCACGCGGTTCGCCCGTGCTGCCGATCCTTCGGCCGCAAAACCCGGAAATGAGACTATGACCGATCAGCACTGGGACTGGATCATCATCGGCAGCGGGTTCGGCGGCAGTGTTTCGGCGCTGCGACTGGCTGAGAAAGGGTATCAGGTTCTGGTCATCGAAAAGGGCCGGAGATTCGGTCGGGACGATTTTCCCAAAACCAACTGGAATCTGAAACGCTGGATGTGGAACCCGAAACTGGGACTGCACGGCATTTTTCAGATGACCTTTCTGCGTCACGTCACGGTGCTGCACGGTGTGGGTGTCGGCGGCGGGTCTCTGGTTTACGCCAACACGCTGCCGATTCCCGGTGACACGTTCTTCTCCTCGCCGACGTGGAGCCACCTGGCGGACTGGAAACGGGAACTGGAACCGCACTACGCCACCGCCCGACGCATGCTGGGCGCCGCTCCGAATCCCCGTATGACGCACGGCGATCATGTGCTGCAGGACATCGCCCGCGAAATGGGACGCGAAGACCGTTTCCGCCCGACTGACGTGGCCGTCTATTTCGGCGATCCCGGCCAGACCGTACCGGACCCCTACTTCGGCGGAGAAGGGCCCGATCGGGTCGGCTGTACATTCTGTGGAGCCTGCATGACCGGATGCCGGGTGGGGGCCAAAAACACGCTGGACCAGAACTATCTCTATCTGGCAGAACGCCGCGGCGTGAAGATTCTGCCGGAAACCGAAGTGACGGCCGTGCGGCCGCAGAAAGACCGCCGCCATCAGAACGATCGCCGTTACACGGTGGAAACCGTGTCCAGCCTCGGACGAAAGAACCGCCGGCAGTTCCATGCCGACAACGTCATTTTCGCCGGCGGCGTCATGGGCACCATGCCTCTGCTGCTGTCCCTGCGTGAAGACCCGGATGGTCTGCCGAAACTGTCTCCCCGCCTGGGAGAAGGTGTCCGCACCAACAGCGAGTCGCTCATCGGCGTCATCGCTCCGGACAGTCCGGAAGACTTCACCCACGGTGTGGCCATCACCTCTATTCTCAACACGGACGAATACAGCCATGTGGAACCTGTGCGTTACGGCCCCGGTTCCGGTTTCTTTCGCACGCTGTTTTCACCTCATTCCCCCGGGACATCGGCGGGGAAACGGATCTGCAAAGCGCTGCTGTCTCTGCTGCGGCATCCGATTCGCTGGTTTCGAGTGCTCACCGTTCGGGACATGGCGCGCCACCAGCAGGTGCTGCTGTATATGAGAACTCTGGACGGCACCATGACAATGAAACTGGGACGACAGTGGCGCACCGGATTCCGGAGGAACATCGTCACCGAACTGGATGATCCCGCCCAGGCTCCTCAGGCCTGGATTCCCGAAGCCACGGACATCGCCGAGCGGTTTGCGGAAAAGACCGGCGGCATGACAGCCAGTCTGATCACGGAAACCGTTTTCGGCGTTCCTTCCACCGCCCATATTCTGGGAGGCGCCTGCATGGGACAGTCTGCCGAAGACGGTGTCATCGATGTCCGGCACCGCGTGTTCGGTTACGACGGGCTGTATGTCATCGATGGATCCGCTGTGTCCGCAAACCCCGGAGTCAATCCGTCGCTGACCATCACGGCTCTGGCCGAACGGGCGATGTCGCACATTCCCGAACGCAGATCCTGAACCACCGTCCCTTCTGCGAAAGCCTGCCCCATCGGCATGCCGCGTGTGTGCCATCCACCTGCTGCGCACCGGCCGATCCTTCCGGTGTTCGCCTGACCGGTCGAATTCGTGTGGTTTTCGGTCTCCGATCCCTCCGGGAAACAGGATTCCCCCGGCAAAAATCCGTGAAACGGCAGCAGAAGCCTTAATTCGACGCCCTGGAATCCCGATAATTCGCGGTTTTCCATTCCGGTCCCTGCTGTCTGCCTGTCTGCTCTGTCGATCTATGCCGCGCCATCTGACGTCTCTGGACGACCTGAACCCGGACGAGCTGTCCGCTGTTCTCCGCACCGCCGCTGACCTGAAACAGAAACATCAGGCAGGGGAACGCGCCGGTCTGCTGCCCGGCCGCGTCCTGACGCAGCTGTTCGAAAAACCGTCGCTGCGTACACGAAACAGTTTCGAAGCGGCCATGGTGCATCTGGGAGGTTCCGGCATCTTTCTGACGATGAAGGAAGCCGGCCTGGACGGACGGGAATCCCTGAGCGATGTGGCCCGGGTGCTCAGTTCCTACAGCGACGTGATCACGATGCGCACGTTTTCGCAGGATCTGATCGAACAGTTCGCCGGGCACAGCCGCTGCCCTGTGATCAACGCCCTGTCCGACGAACGCCATCCCTGCCAGGCAATGACCGACCTCATGACCATCCAGGAGTGCGCGGGAACCCTGCGCGGCATTCATCTGGTATTCGTCGGTGACGGCAACAACGTGGCCCGCTCCCTGGCTCAGGCCGCCGCTATGACGGGCCTGAAGTTCACTCTGGCCGTCCCTCCCGGATTCGAACTGCCTGAAGCGTTTCTGGATTCTCTGAGACAGCGTTATCCCGACTGCTGTCTCAGACAGACCCCCGACCCGAAAGAAGCTGTCGCCACGGCCGATTTCGTCTACACGGACGTGTGGGCCAGCATGGGACAGGAATCCGAAGCGGAGCAGCGGCGCAGGGCTTTTTCCGGTTATCAGGTCAGCGAATCGCTCATGCGGGCCGCTCCGCCGGAAGCACGCTTCATGCATGACCTGCCGGCCAAACGCGGTCTGGAAGTCACCGACGCGGTCATGGACGGTCCGCAGAGCATTGTGTTTCAGCAGGCGGAAAACCGCATGCATCTGGCCCGCGGACTTCTGGCCTGGCTGCTGACACAGTGAACGTCACCGACTGACGCGATTTTCCGAAACGCCGCTGTACTCAGTTCCGAAAAACTGTCCCGCCGGTCAGCGAACCACGGCATCGTCCGCGCTGCCGCCGGCGATGCGGGACGTGTCCGGTCCGGAAGACAGCCGCGCCATGATGGCTTCGTTCAGCTGCACGGAAAACCGTTCCGCCGCCGCTTCATTGAAATGCGTGATGTCCGTGTAATCCGACATCCCGTAGCGTTCATCATAGGTGTAGTCCAGCAGGATCACGTCGTCTGACGTGTAGCCGCGAATGAAGTCCATGAACTCCTCGATTTCCCCCGGCTGATAACAGTTCCGTTCCTCCGGACGCACCGGCAGCATGCACAGAAACACGGTGACGCCGTGCTGCCGGCAGTCTTCCAGAACTTTTTCGAAGTAGGCCACCTGGACCGGAAGACGGCGGGTGCTGCGGCGAGCCGTATCCGTGGGCCGCGCACGGCCCGGTTTGATGTACTGACCGTTCTCTCTCTGAAAAATGCGGCCGTTGTTCGGCATGAACACATATTTGGGATTCAGGGCCCGGATGCGCTTACGCAGCTGCAGTCCCAGGTCCCGCCACGGACGATGTTCGTAATCGGCCAGATAGTCCTCTCCGAAATAACGGGCGTACTCCCGGTTTCGGTAGAACGACATGTAACTGAACTGAAACAGATCGACTCCCAGAGCCAGATAGCGAAACTGCACGCCGTGTTTCCGGAGCCATTTCAGCTTGTAGTACACGTGATTGAACGTGTCGTCATTGCAGCCGAAGTTGTAGGCCGGCAGATCGAACCGATCCGGATTGATGCCTCGATAAATCCGCGAATTCCCCAGAAACAGCAGGTCGTACTGCCGCGCCAGCGCATTCCGAAAGGACTGATCGATCTGCGTCTGTGTGGACGGTCCTTTGGCACGTTCCAGAAACTGTTGTCCAAAAATCAGCCCGATCGGCAGCCACGGCAGGGAGCACAGCACAGGAATCAGTGCGAACTGAAGGACCCGCCGGCGAAACCGGCGCAGCTCCTGATCCACCGGTTCCGGCGGCCTGCCGGTCCCGATGCGGCTTCGTTCGGACGCTGTTTCGCACGCGGTCATGCCGCACGCCTCTCGATGTTCTGCAGTTCGCGGCAGCGAGTCGACTGCGGACCATCGAAGGAATATCCCAGAAATTCGATGTCTTCCGCCAGACGTTCCGCCACCAGATTCTTCAGTGCCGGAGTATACAGGTCCCGATAATCGCCATGCCGGGACTGATTCTTTCGGGGCAGCGGCGCCCGAACACCGATCCGGTCGCAGATGACTCCAAAGTCATGATCCAGGTGTTCGAAGTAACCCACATAGTCCAGCAGCAGTCGACCGTCGCGGCTGCACAGTCGGCGCGTCTGGTGGATCTCCGGACGCCGCGTCCATTCTTCCACGAACTCGGCAAACGTCATCCGCGCCACACGACGGGCATACCGATGCGCCGGACGGCCGGGGATGAAATTGTACAGAGAAACGAGCAGGTCCCATGGATTTCGTACGAACGCGAACTTGAACAGCCTGTCGTACACGTCGCGCGGAAGACTGCGGTACACATCCCGGGCCGTGCAGTGCGGACGAAACCGGCGACGGTGCCACGGGCCGACCAGGTTCACATGGATGCCCAGCAGCGCCAGCAGACGGTTTTCCCAGAGCTGCTCCGGATGGTCCGCATAGTCCGTCAGAGTGGACCGGATGCTGGTACCGGCCGTCTTGGGAATATGAATAAACAGGAACTGTTTGTCGCGTGACAGAAGCATGGGGCTGTTTCTTCGGAATCCGGCACTCAGAACGGGAACCACCGTGCTCGCTCAGGCAACCTCTTCGGAACGTCCCGGGCGAACAGATGTCTCTGAGGAGCCATCCTGCCGCAGAGGAATCACGGGAAGCGGAACGGCTGCAGGCGGCGTCCCGGATCCTGACGGATGCGCGACCCTTCGTTTCAGTCGACGGCGGACGAACCACTTCGCATAGGCCTTGACGGCGTGACAGAACACCATGTCACTGACGCGGGACAGCCAGGCAGGCACGACGCCTTTCAGAACGATCCCATCAGCAACCATCCGCCGGCCGTTATGTCCGACGTAGATCATCTCATCGCATTCGGTTTCCAGGTAACGGGCCAGGCGAGCCGCATTTTCGCGAGGCCGGGGTTTCAGATCCTGACGCAGCAGGGACAGAAACTCCTCCATCGTGGACGGGTTGTGCGAAACGTCGAGCTGATCATAGAAGGAAGGGCCCAGCATGATGGCCGGTTTCCCCGACCAGCACGCTTCCACCGTCACCATGGAACCGAACGTCACCACCAGGTCGCTCCAGCGAATGAGCGTGTAGGAATTCGCTGAATCCGTCGGTTCGTACACGATGGCATTGGGCAGCTGCCGCACCGCATCGAACGGACCGATCACGTCGCTGATCATGTCAGCCTGATTCGGATGGAACCGGACGCAGAACAGATAATCCGGACTGGCCTGGCAGGCCGTGTGGATCACCCGGGCATAATCGGAAAAGGGCGACTTCCATTCCCGCCCCAGCGCTTCGAATTCATCCTGGCTGCTGAGAAACACGGCCACGCGTTTTCGAAAACCATCGGCTGCCGGCGGTTCGAAATCGTCGGCATATCGTTTTGTGAACCGATTGACCGAAGGCCGCCGCCGGCGTTCGAAGTAATCCGCGGCCGCATCCATGTCCAGGGGCAGACCACGAATCCGTTTCTGAATCGCAGTCCGATCGTGCGCCGTATGACCACGGAACAGAATGGGACGTGCCTGACCGGTCACTTCCAGTGTACTGAACGGGATCCCCATCCGGCGGGCTGCCACCAGTAGAAACTTCGTACAGGCATGACGGCCGTTGAAGACTTCCACTCGATCGACCGCGCGCTGCTCCAGCACATCCCGCACCGCCTGCAGCAGACCGCAGGCCGTGCGGTAATACCGCCGTTTGATCCGGCGGAGAATCGGGTTTTCGGCCCCGTCACCGGGAAGCTGACGGAACGTGGAAATCGTTGTGCTGTGGACGCCTTCGGCAATCTGCCGACGATCGCTGTAGTCGAGTTCTGCCGGCCCCCTTTCCGGGCGCAGAGGAATCAGCGGAATGCCGTTGGCAGCAGCCGTCCGCCGCACGCGCGATCGGCAGACCGCACACAGAACCGGGCTGCCCGACAGGTTCACCGCACACGTTCCGGCCGTCGCGCTGCAGCAGGTCACTGCCACGTCGTGGCCTTCATCCTGAAGCTCTTTCGCCCGGGCGAACGTCACCAGTGTGTGTTTGCGCCACAACGGGTAACCGGCGTGCAGAAGCACCCTGTCACCGGCGGGCCGGGAGGCATCCGGATCTTTCATGAGGACAACAGACTTCCATGTCGGTTGCAGTCGGAACGATCGTGCAGCAGCCCTCCACGGCGGCTCCGAATCACCGCGGGCACCGAGTGTAGAAGATTGGGAAAACGCGGAGCAAGAGCAAACGAATCCGCATTCGGCACGCTACACCGCTGTGCCGAATGCGTCAGACACCGGTTTTCGCCGCTGAACGGTTCAGGCCACGTCTCTCCAGTTCAGCGGAGTTCCCCGAGGCAGATCAGTTCGAGCCGTTCTGCCGAGCACATCGGGAAGACAGCGTGGCGGCAGCCCGTCGCCTGGCCGGATGGACCGGACATTCTCGGCCGTCAGTTCCTCACCGGCCTGCACATCTTTCACCACGAACAGAGAACGCCGAAACGCACGGCTTTCCCGTTCGCTGTCGCCGACCCCGTACGAAACCGTTCCCAGTGCCCGTTCCGACACGCGCACCGCCTGGACCATGTCCCGAAATTCGTCGGGCTCCAGCGAAAAAGCACTGTCCGGACCGGGGATGTCTCGTGACAGAGTCAGATGCTTTTCGATGATGGCCGCTCCCAGCGCCACAGACGCCACCGGAACAGCAATTCCCAGCGTGTGATCGGACAGTCCCGCCGGAACAGAAAATGCCTCGGCCAGATGAGGAATGGTTCTCAGGTTCATGGCTTCCGGCGGCGCCGGATACGCACTGACACACTTCAGCAAAGCGATCGACGGCGCCCCGGCCTGCTGCAGCGTGTCCACTGCTTCTGATATTTCAGCCAGAGTGGCCATTCCGGTGGACACGATGACCGGACGTCCCGTGGATCCGATTTTCTGCAGCAGAGGCGTGTCGACGATTTCGAACGACGCCACTTTCCAGGCCGGCACGCCCATGTCTTCCAGAAAATCGACAGCCGTGGCATCGAAGGGACTGGAAAAACAGGCCATGCCCAGCGATTCAGCCAGATCCCGAAGCTTCGGCTGCCATTCCCACGGCATGAACGCTTCCTGATACAGGTCGTACAGCTTCCGACCGGCCCACAGCGTTCCGTCTCCGATCCGAAAACACTTCTGATCGGAATCGATGGTCAGCGTGTCGGCCGTGTAGGTCTGCAGCTTGACGGCATCGGCTCCTGCATCGGCCGCCGCCCTCACGAGACGTTCGGCCTGTTCATAGTCGTGATGATGATTGGCAGACAGCTCCGCAATGACATAAACCGGTTCTCCGGGGCCGATCGCACGGCTGCCGATGGTCATGCCGGAAACAGACATCTGAACTCTCCTGAAACACAACAGTCACGCCGCAGGAAGAACCGACGGAACGGTTCCTTCCACGAATTTCAGCCCGGCCACAGTGTCACCGGATACGGTGTCCTCGCACACCGCATCACCGGACTCCGACAGAATCGGTCGAAAACCGGCTTTGAGAAACGCTGCCTGAGACGCCCGATTTTCCGGACGAATCCATGCTTCCACAAGGCGGACTTCTTCGTGAACGAATGCCCGGTTGACAGCAGCGCGAATGAGAGCGGTTCCCAGTCCGGATGTTCGGCGCCCGGATGCCACACTCACACTGATCGTCGCCCGATCCCCCTCCCGGTCCAGACGCACCTGACCGACCGGATCTCCGGCGGCATCTTCCGCGATCAGAATGCGGCAGTCCGGGTGCTGCAGTCGTGCCGACAGCCAGCGGCAGTGATCTTCCCAGGGAATCGGATCGGTGGAAAAGGAAGCGGCCCGCACCACCGGATCGTTGCGCCACTCCCACAGCAGACGGCTGTCGCGTTCCACGGCCGGACGCAGCGTCAGAACCGGATCGGCAAGAATCTGCGCCACCCGCAGCGCCCCCTGGCCATCCACGGCCGCCAGACCGGCCGCACTCATCCTGCGGATCGTACGTGCATCCTGCAGCAGCGGCCGCATGATGCGTGAGAACTCTGTTTCGGTCATCTGCCGGGCCGCACCGAGATTCCGACCAGGCCCGCAGGCTGCCACACAGTCTGCCACTTTCTGCTGATTGTCGGCCGTCACCACCGCAGCAATCGGGACTCCCAGACAGGCCAGTTCCCAGACCGTGCTTCCCGCTGCAGCCACGGCCAGGTCCGCCTGCAGCATCAGTTCGGCCATGTCGTCCACGTTCTGCCGGACGTGCACCGAACACGGCAGGGCGGCTGCCCGCCGGCGAATGGCCGCGGCATCACGATGGGCGCCGCCAAGAATCACCGCGATTTCCTGATCGGCTGTGCAGACCGTTCCCAGCAGACGAACCAGTTCTTCCGTGACGTTACCCGGATCGCTTCCTCCGCAGCTCACAAGTATCCTGCGGACCTGAGACCGCGGAGACACTCCCTGCTGCCGACAGATGCGAAATTCCCGCCTCAGCAAAGCGAAACGACTGCCTGGAAGCAGAACAGCCGAGGCGTCGACTGCCGGATAGTCGGCGGCGCGGGCATACAGATTTGGATTGATGATCACGTCTGCCGATACGAAACCACCGAAATCATCGATGACCGCTGCTCGGCAGCCGGCCGACCGAATCCGGTTCACATAATCCGCTGTGAAGTGATATCCGTCG
This sequence comes from Planctomycetaceae bacterium, assembly GCA_015485495.1. GTDB lineage: Bacteria > Planctomycetota > Planctomycetia > Planctomycetales > Planctomycetaceae > S139-18. The sequence continues at coordinate 54,519 of WFTL01000062.1, read as the reverse complement.
ATGACCACAGCGGCAGCATCCCACTGTTCAGCCAGCCGGACGATTTCCTCTGAGTCCGCCGCGGTGGCCGCATCGGACACCACGTCTGCCACGTCGAAGCCTTCGTTCTGCAGCCGCTGTTTCAGAAACGGCGGCAGACGGTGAGCAGCGAGAACAGCGCGGCCGCCGCCGTCCTGCCAGGCCTGCCCCAGCGCCAGACAGCGCATGACGTGCCCGGTGCCCGTGGCGGAATCCGCATCCGCGCGCAGCAGCAGTGTCCGTCGTGCGTTTTCCATCAGGCCGCCTTCTGACGAACGAGATTCTGCCGGATATGCGCATTGATCTGCGTCCATTCCGGATGCTGTTCGAAGGCCCGAACCACATCGGCACAGCGAAAACGGTCATGACCGAAGTGAGAATACACCACGCGTGCCAGTTCCAGATCTTCTGCCGTATCGACCGTCCATCGGTAAGCCGACTGATCGACGGACTGCGACACGGACCGGATTCGAAAGCGGTCGGGATTGCGATAGATCCAGGGCGTGACATGTTCCCGACAGACCGAATCAGACGCTTCGCGCCATGTCCGTTCGAGGACGTCGAAAGTGAACGCTTCGCAGTCCACGCCCCGGGGAAACGTGCGAGGTTCCAGCATGTTGGCTGCGTAGTTCCACGGCGACTGTTCCTGAACAACCGGGGCCGCCACCTGATCCATGATGTCCGGGTCGATGAGCGGACAGTCGCAGGAAATCCGAACCACGACATCCGCGCCAAAGTGGCCAGCCGCGTGGTAGAAGCGATCGAGCACGTCCAGGTGGCTGCCCCGAAAACAGGGCCATCCGGAAGCCCGGCACAGGGCCGCCAGTTCGTCGTCAGCCGCATCAGTCGATGTGGCAATGACCACTTCGTCCGGGATGGATGCCTGACGGGCCCGGCTGACGACCCGCTGCAGCATGGACTGTCCGGCGATGTCCTGCAGGACCTTGCGCGGCAGCCGGGTACTCTGAATCCTCGCCTGAATGATGATGACGGTTTTCATGGCAGTTCCCTACGCAGCCCGCCTGGCCGGCTGCACCGCTTCCAGCAGTCGATCGATGACCGTCTGCACCTGATCATCCGTCAGTCCCGGATGCACGGGAAGAGACAGAATGTCTTCGTAGGCGGCTTCCGCGGCCGGACACAGGCCTGGACCGGTGCCGAAACGCTGTCGATAAAACGGATGCAGGTGCACGGGGATGTAATGCACGTTCACTCCGATACCATCGGTCCGCATCTGCTCATAAACACGCCGCCGGATTCCTCCTGGCAGCCGAACGACATACAGGTGCCAGGCATGACGTGATCCGGGCTGCCGTCCCACAGGAATCACGTGGTCGTGATCCGCAAAGGCCCGATCGTAAATCGCTGCGATGCTGCTGCGGCGATCGATCCAGCCGTCCAGTTTTTTCAGCTGTTCGATGCCCAGAGCACACTGAATGTCGGAAATGCGGTAGTTGAAACCCGGAGTCCGCATTTCGTAGTACCAGGTGCCGGCCTGCTCCCGCTGCCGGGCATCGGTCGTGATGCCGTGGTTCCGAAATGTTCGCATGAAAGCCGCCAGCCGTTCATCATCGGTGGTCACCATGCCTCCTTCCCCCGTGGTGATCGGTTTCACCGGATGGAAGCTGAAAGCCGTCATCAGCGCGATGCTGCCGGAGGCCTGGGTTCCGAAGTGTGCTCCCAGAGAATGACAGCCGTCGGCCAGCAGCCGGATGCTGTGGCGGTCGGCCAGGCTCTGCAGAGCGGCGTAATCACAGGGCTGGCCGGCGTAGTCCACAGCGATGACAGCCCGCGTCCGGGGGGAAAGACACCGTTCCACAGATTCCGGTGAGATCAGCAGCGTGTCAGGATCTACGTCGGCGAAAACAGGAACGCCCCCCTGATAGACCACGCAGTTGGCCGTCGCGGCGAAAGTCAGAGCCGGAACGATCACTTCGTCTCCCGGGCCGATTTCCAGAGCCGCCATCATGGCGTGCAGAGCCGCCGTGCCGCTGCTGACGGCAACGGCCTGAGCAGTGCCCACATAGGCCGCCACTGCAGCTTCGAATCGCTCCACCATCGGCCCGGTGGTCAGCCAGTCGGATTTCAGGACGTCCACCACTGCAGCGATATCCGCCTCATCGATCGACTGTCGCCCATAAGGAATCATGCTGCGTGTCACTCCGTCGACCGGCTCCACACACTTCCGACACCAGACCAGCCCGGCAGGCCGACATCGAAACGACCTTCCGAGACGGGCAGAAAGGCGGCCGGCAGGCTGCGAAAATGCTTTCCCCTTCCGGTGCTGTCAGGCTGCCCGGGATACGGATGTGGAATCGACAGCAGGACAGTGGCGGGCAATGAGTTCCCGGAGCTGTCCGACACTCAGCCAGTCCCGGTTGCTGTCGCTGGAATAGGTGAAGCCTTCCTCACAGACTCTTCCGGTTTCCACGTATTTCGGCGGCTGTTTCGTCCAGTAGCGCAGCGTGGGCTGAATCACATAGTGGTCATCGAATTCCAGGGTCTGCCGGGCTTCATCGGCCGGAATCATGCATTCGTGCAGCTTTTCACCGGGCCGGATTCCGATGATTTTCGTGCTGCACGACGGAGCCACCGCTTTGGCAATGTCCAGAACGGTTGTGCTGGGAATCTTGGGGACAAACACTTCCCCGCCGTGCATCCGTTCGAACGACTCCAGCACGAACCGCACGCCCTGTTCCAGGGTGATGATGAACCGCGTCATTTCAGGAGACGTGATCGGCAGGACGCCTTTGTGGGCTTCCGACTGGAAGAAGGGGACGACCGATCCGTTCGATCCGAGCACATTGCCGTACCGCACGACGGCGAACCGGGTGCCGCCGATTCCCGCCAGAGAATTGGCCGCCACGAACAGTTTGTCGGAACACAGTTTGGTGGCCCCGTACAGATTCACGGGAGCGGCGGCCTTGTCGGTCGACAGAGCGACCAGACGGCGAACACCGGTATCCAGACAGGCTTCGATCAGATTTTCCGCACCGCCGATATTCGTCCGAATGCACTCGGTCGGATTGTATTCGGCCACGTCCACATGCTTCATGGCGGCCGCATGAATGACATAGTCGATTCCCTGCAGCGCGCGGCGCAGCCGTGCCGGATCACGGACGTCGCCCACGAAATACCGGATCTGCGGGAAGCGGGCCTGCGGAAAGTCCCGGCGGGCCATCGTCACATGCTTCTGCTCGTCGCGGCTGAAGATGACAAGTCGCCTGGGAGGAGCATGACGCAGAAGATACTCCGCACACTTTCGCCCGAAAGAACCGGTTCCACCGGTGATCAGAACACTGCTGTCTTGAAGGATGGACATGAGCTTCCCTGCCTGTCGCGAAATCCCGATTTCAGCAGCCATCCTAGCCGAACACCCCGATGCCGAAAAGACGAGTTTCCGGCACGCAACGGGACAACGGGGGCCCCGTCCCCCTTTGTGCCTCCGGATTCCGGCCGTCACGTCTGAGGCCGTGCATCGTGCATCTGCCGAATGCGTTCCATGAACTCCTGCGGCCGCATGTCGACGGCCACCACGATTCCCTGGGAATCCACCAGCCACACGCACGGACTCTGCGAAATCCCCCAGAACCTCACCAGCGGACTGTTCCAGCCCCGCTGTTTCGGACTGTCAAAACAGATCTGATCTCCAGGAACACCATGATCCCGGATGAACCTCCGACAGACATCCGGATCATCGTCCAGACTGACACCCACAATTCGCAGGTTCTGAGAATCCCATTCGGAAGCGACGGTCTTCAGCAGGGGCAGCCACGCGGCAGCAAACTCACGGCTTGCGGAATCCCAGAAGCAGATCACCGTGATTCGGCCGGTCAGTTCATCCGCCGACAGGTGACCTCCGCCGTTCAGTGGTCCGGAAAACTGCGTGAGTCGTTTTCCGGGCAGACCATAGCGCCGCAGCACGGCAACAGCATCCTGTCCCTGGGGCGTGTGAGGCCAGCGGGACTGAAGCATCATGTAGCACAGACGTGCTTCCGCCCGCAGCAGAGTGGAATCGTCTTCATGATCGGCCAGAGGCGACGCCATTTCGCAGCTGCGGCCGGCTCCGAACAGCAGACGGACGGCCCGTTCGGACTGTTCCGGAAACCGTTCCGCGAACTCGCGGGCCCAGCGGGCAAAATTCACATTCCATTCGGTACGGTACGCCTTCTTCTGCCGGGCGCGAGTGTGAGCGAACCGGGCCAGATAGTAAATGCCTTCTGCCGCCGCCTCAGAATCGGGATCGCGCCGACTGAGTGCTTCCACATCGCGGAACAGCTGATCCGTTTCCGTGCGGGTGCCCTGCAGCGCCATCTGCATCCGTGCATTCAGCAGATGCCGGATCGCCTCCAGAAACTCCTCCTGGCGTGCCGGATCATCCTTGATTTCCTTCAGCACGTCGTACGCAGCCTGCACGATGTCCGGCCAGGGAGGCTGGCCGTGGTCGTCAGCAATGAGCATCCGTTCGATCGCCTTCAGCCGCCTGCGAACGGGATCGCTGGACGCATTCCCCCCGACCTGACCGCCATCGGAAGGAATGTCTGTCTCCGCTGCCGCGATCGACGCTTCGACAAGCGGCGCCGATGAAGAAGCAGAATCTGCGGACACCGAATCCGCGGACGGGGAACCGGTGAGAACTTCCGGACTGCTGTTCCCGCATCCCACCACGGCAGTCAGCAGCAGACCGGCTGCAAACAGACGCACGCTCATGGTTTTCGTTCCTTCGACAACAGAGGCGTGACGAACAGCGTGAACGGAACCGGCAGCCGGATGTGCCGGATCCGGAATGCCGCAGCCAGTTTATCCGGACGGCCCGCCGCCGGGAACCGCATCTGCTGGATAGCCGTTCGCCCGACCGATTTCACGACAACGGATCCGGCGGGCGGTCCGGCTGGAGCGTTCCCGCGGGATTCGCTAGGTTCCTGTCATCGGTACGTGGCGTCTGTTTTGATCCTGTTTGATCCTGACATTTGAGCTGTTCTGATGACGACCGACCCGGCTTCTCTGAAAATCGTGGCCATTCATGCCCATCCGGACGACATCGAAATCCAGTGTGCCGGAACCCTGCTGCTGCTGAAGCAGCTTGGCTGCTCGGTTTCCGTGGCCACGATGACTCCCGGTGATAAAGGGAGTGACGAACTGTCGTCAGATGAAATCGCCGCCGTGCGGCGCCAGGAAGCAGCGGCCGCGGCCGAGAAGATGGGAGCCGCATACACGTGTCTGGAATTCCGCGATCTGGCCATCGTCTTCGACAACGACAGCCGCCGCCGTGTGGCCGAATATCTGCGCCGTGAACAGCCCGACATTGTTCTCACCGCCCCACCGGTCGATTACATGTGCGACCACGAAATCACCAGCCGGCTGGTCCGGGACGCCTGCTTCAATGCGGCCGTTCCCAACTACCGAACACACCAGTGGGATCCGGCTCCCCCCTGTTCCGCCATCCCGCATCTGTATTACGTCGATGCCGTGGAAGGAATCGATCACTTCGGGCAGCGACACCCGGTGGATTTCGTGGTTGATATCAGTGCTGTGCTGGAACAGCGACTGGAACTGCTGGCCTGCCACGCCAGTCAGCGGGAATGGCTGCAGCGGCAGCACGGAATCGACGAATACCTGCTGGCCTCACGCCGCTGGGCGGAACAGCGCGGTCAGGAAGCCGGATTCGCTGCCGGTGAAGGTTTTCGCCAGTACAAAGGACACCCGCACCCGACAGACAACCTGCTGGGCAACCTGCTGGGCATTCAGTGAGCCGGTTCGGTGGCCACGGCGCCGCTGCTGCCGGCTTTGTGCCGCGTTTCCAGGGCACTGCGCGTCCACGACATGACAATCAGCATCGCCACCACCGTGTACAGAAACAAAGCGGACAACAGCTTACCGATGGCTCGGCCGGCTTCCGCATCTTCGTTCGTGAACTGTTCCACGTCTGCGACGGAAAACAGCGGTTCAGCAGGAGCTTCTGCAGGCGGTGCATCGCCGGAATTCGTGTCACTCATGGCAGTCTGAAATGTGGCAGTCGGAAATGGTCCGCTGCACGGAATCTGGGGAAGCGAATCGAACGTCTGCAGCATAGTCTGCAGACCGCCGTCCGTCGATTTCAGTCCGGACTTCGAAGGGGTTTTCCGACAAAAGAAACGGGAATTCTGTCCGGGTTCCGGACCTCTGAAAACCCGGTTGTTTCCGGATCGGCCGCTCAGAAGCCGCTCTTTGCACCCGGCCCATCAGACGGCCACGGAATCCACCTGCGACGGCGCCGAACGCCTGCACCAGACACGCACGGTGCTGGATCTGGAAACCACCCAGTATGCCAGTGGAGCGTTCGTCTACCGCGACCCGCGCCCGTATCCCACCCTGTCGTCCATGACGGGTGGCGATGATGGCGTCCTGACGCTGTCCCACAGCGTGTTCGACACGGCCGGTGACGTGCCCCCATTTTCTGTACCAGGCGTTATGAGAGTGCGGGTTCGTTCCAACTGCTCGGCAGTCAGATCCGGTCGATCCGCGAGCACATTGTGAATCGACTCGTCGTGAATCTGGTTCGTCCATCGCGCGCGATAGAGATCGGTCATCGCCAGCCGCATGAGCAGGTCACGCAGCGGGGCGGGGTAAAGCACACAGGCGTCGTAAAGTGCGGTGAATGTTGCCGATGTCCGTGACGGATCGTGGCTCAGTAGCCCATCTCGAGTTCCTGAGCCTGGGCTGCAAGTTCATCCAATGCATCATGCCGCTTGCTGTCGGTCTTGTGCCTGTATTCCATCAGGTCACTGAACAGAACCCGCCGATGCGTTCCGACCTTCCGGTAGGGAATGACGCCATCTTCGAGTTGTCGGACCAGGAACGGACGCGAAACATTGAGCAGGTCCGCAGCTTGCTGTGTCGTCAGCTCGGCGTGGATCGGAATCAGCGTCACCGCATTGCCTTCCGCCATCGCAGACAACAGATCGATGAGCAGCCGTACAGCCACCGCCGGTAACTCGACCTGTTCCTGGGTCTCGGCGATGCAGACTTTCAGATTTTGATTGAGAAACAGGGCCAGTCGTCGGCTGGACGCTTTCGCCAGCCGCACATCTTCCACCGATGGTGAAACCGGTTCATGTGATGTCAGTGTCGTCATTTCTGGTCCACCCTTGATTGAGAGTGGAAGGCCCGCTCTTTCGAAGAGATTCCGAATGGAGCGGAGCAGCTTCAATGGGGCCGCCGCTGGTTAGCGGCGGAAGGGGCACGTGTTATTCGCGCGCAGCGCAGCAACCTGTCGACCTCCAATGGGATCGCAGTTCGTCACTGCGGAAGTTCGTCACTGCGGAAGTTCGTTCACGGAGTTTGCTCGTTGGACGGTAAAGTATATCGCACAATCGCAACAATCGCAACAATCGCAACAATCGCAACAATCGCAACAATCGCAACAAACGCAATAAGCGAAATATACGAAATAGGTGTGGGGTGGACAGTTATTTGCGGCAACCCATTGTTGTTTCAGTGGTTGTGATTCGCCGTTCGCAGAATCGGCACTCCTTCGCCGCACGATCTTCTCGGCCCGCGGTCGTGGTATGGCTTGCGCCCTTCAGCTGTGATTCCTGGTTGCGAGCGGGAAGCCGGCAGGCCAGATGAAGGAGTGGAGCGGCGCGAATGCGGCAACGGCGCAGACCCGCGGCAGTCGACAGTCCGGACATCTCCTGCTGTTCGATCCGCTCCGCCCACTGCCGGGCCGAATCCGTGCGACTCACAGCTTCTGCTCCAATCGAAAAACCATCAGCCTGGATACCCACGCAGCATGCACTTCTCCGTCCGCATACGGCAGCACACTGCGGAATCCCTTACCCAACCCGTACTCTCATAACGCCTGGTACAGAAAATGGGGGCACCTCACCCTGTTTTTTGAGTCGCCGGCCTGGCGCCGTGCCGTTGCCTGGGCATTGGCGAGGTTCCTGCTACGATGGTTCGAGGGCAGCGGGGGAAGCGGTGGTCGGCATGTTCGATGCGGGGTCCGCAGGGAGATGGTCCGGATCATGTCTGAAAAAGAACCGGTCATAGTGGAAACAGACGAGCGGGGAATCGCCCGGGTTACACTGAACCGTCCGGAGGCGCGGAATGCCCTGTCTGATGAACTGATGGAACAGTTGTGCCGTGCGTTTCGGAGTCTGGCAGAAAACCCGGAAATCCGCGCCGTTGTCCTCAGCGGGAACGGCAGCGTGTTCTGCGCAGGCGGTGACCTGAAAGGCATGAAGCGTCAGGCGTCCGCCACGCGTGAAGGACGGCTGCGGGATGCGGCAGCGTTTGCAGCCACACTGCGGGAAATCGGCGAATTCCCCGGACTGCTGATCGGCCGGATCGGGGGATCGGCGTTTGGAGGTGGTGTGGGGCTCATGTCCCTTTGCGATGTGGCCATCGGCCTGTCAGATGCCCGATATCAGCTCACAGAAGTCACACTCGGGCTGATCGCCGCCACGATTTCTCCGTGGGTTGTGCGAAAGACCGGTGCAGCCCGGGCCCGGCGGATCATGCTGCACGCGGTGCCTCTGGACGGACATCAGGCCGCCAGTCAGGGACTGCTGGACGAGGTCGTGGACACCGAAGAAGAACTCGACGCCGCCGTGAATCGGGAAATCGCTCACGTTCTGCGCTGTGCGCCGGGTGCCGTGCGGCGGACGAAACGACTGTTGCAGTTCGTCAGCACGCACGATACGGAGGCGAACACCGACTACACCGTGCAGGCTCTGGCCGATGCCTGGGAGACAGACGATATCCGTGAAGGCATCGATGCGTTTCTGAACAAACGGCGCCCGAAGTGGGCGCAGGACTGATTCTCATTCTCCCCTGACTTTTGTTTCCGAGCGGTCTTCGAAACGGCTGTCAGGGTCATCGGTTGTCGTCATGCCGGACGTGTGGGAATGCCGCCGCTTCGTACTGCTGGAACACGATCACCCCGTGCGCCACTGGGACTTTCTGATCGAAGACGGCAGCGGTCTGGCATCCTGGCGACTCAGCGAATTCCCCGCACCGGAGAATCGGGTCCCCGCGACTGCGCTGCCTGTTCACAGACGGCTTTACCTGGACTATGAAGGTCCCGTTTCCGGAAACCGCGGAATGGTGACTCGCCGGGATGCCGGGTATCTGTGTCTGGACCGGGCCTGGCCGCACGTCTCACAGTGGCCCGGCCTGCGGTTTCGCATGCAGAATTCCACTGTCGCGGCAGGATGTCGTCTGGAACAGATTTCGGAAAACTGTCTGTACTGGGTGTTCGACTGATGAACGATTCCCTGCGGGCCGTCCTTCAGAAACGACTGGCACAACTGCAGTCGGCCGGTCAGGATCGGCCCCGGCGAACGGTGCAGTCTCTGCCACAGGGCCGCTGCCGCTGCGACGGCCGCACACTGATCAGTTTCGGATCGAACGATTATCTGGGGCTGACCCATCACCCCGATGTGCGGGCGGCCTTCGCCGATGCGGCCGGCCGACAGGTCGGATCCGGTTCCAGTGCCCTGATCACAGGCCGGTCAGACGAACACGCGGCTCTGGAAGCCGAGCTGGCGGAATTCGAACACAGTGAAGCGGCTCTGCTGTTTCCCAGCGGATATGCGGCGAACGCCGGGACGCTGCAGGCTCTGATCGGTCCGGAGGACGTCATCTTCAGCGAACGGGACAATCACGCCAGCCTGATCGACGGATGTCGTCTCACGCGGGCAGCGGTCCATCTGTTCACGCGTCATGACCTGCCGCAGCTTCGTCAGATTCTGTCCACTCATCGGAACCAGGGACGTCAGGCATTTCTCATCACCGACGGCGTGTTCAGCATGGATGGCACGGTGGCCCCGCTGGCCCGGCTGTGTTCTCTGGCGGAAGAATTCGATGCGGCCCTGATCGTGGATGAAGCCCACGGGACGGGAGTTGTGGGAGCCGAGGGCCGCGGTGCCTGCGAACTGGAGAACGTGTGCGGACGGGTGTTCCTGCGCATCGTGACACTCAGCAAGGCACTTGGCGGCCTGGGCGGAGCCGTGGTGGGCGATGCGCCGACCATTGCGTGGCTGTGGAACCGGGCGCGCCCTCAGTTTTTTTCCACAGCGCTGCCTCCGGCCGTCTGTGCCGCCGTACGGGCGAGTCTGAAGATCGTCCGTGCCGAACCGGAGCGGCGTCGGCGGCTGCAGAAACTGACACAGCAGGCCCGTGAAATCGTCCGTGATGCCGGCCTGACCGTCCTGGCGGACGGTCCGGCGCCCATCATTCCTTTGCAGGCTCCGGCTGGCTGCCGCATCCGGGAAACGGTCGACTGTCTGATGGATGCCGGATGGTATCTTCCCGGCATCGTGCCTCCCACGGTTCCCCCCGGCACGGAACGGTTTCGCATGTCGCTGACAAGTGATCATCAGGTGGATGAGGTGCGGGCCGTGATCGAATGCCTGGCCAGCCACATGCGGCCGGACGGGAAGTCCCGTTCACGTCCGCCATCCCGGACACCGTGACTGTCAGAAATTCGTTTCCGCTGCCTGACCGGTGAACCGTGCGCCGGTCGAACAGTCCGGCAGGTGGCCGTCCCAGAACTGAATGAATCGCTTCGGAGGGAGCATTGTTTTCTCCCGTACGGCCCAGCGAGGAACCACAGTGGGGTGATTCATGGAGTGCTGTGGACACGCTGCAGAATCAGGAACCATCCGTCCGTGGTGTCCGGCAGCAGAATCCAGTCCGTCGATTCGGTCAGTTCGGGAACATCGTCGGGAGAATGGATGGTGCTGTAGCGATGCCCGGTGTCGATCACGATGAACCGGCAGTCGGCCGGCACGCGTTTTCCCGGTTCGTTGACGGCGCGGGGATAATCGCTGTAGTCATACGACCGTTCGCAGTGTGTCAGGCGGGTGTGAATGAAGTCGGTCGATGCGACGCGGGCCGTCAGCGGGATCTGTTCTGTGACTTTCTCGGCCATGGCAGCCCGATCGATCAGCTCCTGTTCTCCGTCCACACCGGGTCGCGGAAAGTACAGCCGATGACGGCCAAACGGAGACTCCTCCGACCAGAATGTCGCTCCGGCCGCATGCAGGGAACCGGTCAGACCGGTGGTGAAACTGCAGCAGGCGATCAGCAGAGCCGCCTGCCGCACTGATCCCGGCAGGAACCTGACGGTGAAGCGGTCCGCTTTCCTTCGAAAAGCCGCCACACCGCAGATCGCCGCCCAAAAAAGAACGGGCAGCAGCGGAGCATGGAAATGATGGAAGGGAACCGGCGGCAGCCCGCCGGATTCCGGCCCGTCTCCGAGCTGAATCAAAGACAGCATCAGAAATGTCGGAAGACCGGCCATCAGCGGCAGCGGTCTTTTCAGCGGCACGAAGCTGAGCGGAGCCAGAAACAGAACGGCATACAGCAGGGTTCGTACGCGAAAAAGCTGATCCAGAACACGGCCCGGGCTGGTCAGAGCCGTCTGCAGCAGTTCTCCCGGACTGCTGCCCAGGTCTCCGAAATAGCGGCTGTAGTGAACGGCCTGTCCCGATCGGAAGGCGGGAATCACCACAAACACGGCAAGAATCAGCCACAGCACGCAGACGGCCGCCGCAGTCAGCCCCCACACACGCAGGCCCCTGGTTTCCGGACTGTTTCTTCCCTGCGAAACGGCCATGACGGCTGTCAGAGGAGCGGCCGTGAGAGCCATGTCTTCCTTGGCAGACAGTGCTATCAGAAGGCAGAACCAGGCGACACGGTACCGTCCGGTTTCCGCCGCATGAATCATCCACAGCAGAAACGGCAGCCCCAGGCAGATCGGGCGGAACGTTTTCTGGTCGATGGCGATGTCCAGAAAGTGCATCGGGAAATACAGCAGCCATGCCGCCGCCACGAGAACCGATGCCGCCCCGTCTCCGGTGCGCCGCCACGTCATCAGAAACAGGGGGATGGTGCAGCCGGCCAGAGCAGCGGATTCTGACAGTTCCAGTGCCAGGTGAGATGGCCACAGCATGTGCAGGGGCAGAAGGAGCAGATGGATGACCTGAATGTGTTCTCCGAGAAACAGGCCCTGATCCAGGTAACTGCGAAACCCTTTGCCATGCCACACATTCCACAGGTGCTCCTCATACATCGCGGAATCACCGTGCGGAATCAGCAGCAGAGCGTACAGACGTTCGTTCAGGAGAAACGAGACAGCGGTCCACAGGCCGGCGATCACACTCAGTGAAATCAGAGCGATCGTCTTTTGACGCCGGCGGCTGCCGTCCTGAATCGGGGAGTCCGGCAGACACGCGGACAGGCCGCCGTACAGTCCCCATCCGGCCAGCATCATGATCAGCGGAGGCAGCAGGCCCTGAAGAAACACGTCGGGGAAAAACAGTTCCGCCACCCACAGAATGCCGGCTGCCAGTCCCGTGCCGCCAATTCGCCGCAACAGAACGGATGCAGCGGACGATGCCGAATGAGCGGAGAACACCAGCCGGCCTGTTCCGAAACAGACGGCGGAAAACACCAGCAGACGCCCCAGCACCGGCAGAACGGAAAGTCGGATCTCCGGCAGCCCCGCAGCAGTCGGAACCACGCGTCCGCCGAGCCAGCGGACCACCTGAGCATGAATGTCGGCCGGCCACAGCTGACCGGCCGTCACCGGCTGGCTCAGCCAGTCCGCCGTACAAAACGCGGCCGCCAGATATCCCGCACATCCGATCATCAGGTCCGCGGAACTCAGGCCGGGGGAACGGTCTGGTTGAAGCGAACGATGCGGTTGATTGTGCGGTCCGGACATTGCTTCTGATTCGTAAATGGCGTTGAGATCCGGAGTTGCGTCCCTTTGGGAAACACGGGTTGACCCGGATCCGGACCTGTCAGAGCCTACGCAGAACAGACGGTCCTGTCGAATCATTCCGGCGTTCTCACCTGTCTCTTCCCGCCGTTTTTCCGCCGTCGTTGTCTTCTTCTCGCCGACGATCTCCCGTCACGGTGTTCACGGATGAACCCGGTCGTTTCCATCGTTTTTCGCCGCAGCGTCAGCGCCGTTCTGCTGGGCGCTCTGGTGGCGCTCAGTGCGGGCTGCACCACCACCGGATATGTGACGCTGCGGGAAAAGCCCCGCAATCCTCTTCTGGAACGCCTGCAAAACGGACATTCCGGTTATTCCTCCGGAACGCAGTCCGTTCTCACGGTCGCCGGAGTCCCGGCGAACAGTGCCCGCCAGATCGCTCTGGAACACGTGCGGCGGATGCTGAAACAGGCCCCGACACCGGATCGCCTGCACGCAGCGGCCGAAATCAGCTACCTGCTGGCCAGAGACACCGGTTCTCAGGACCGGAATCTGGCCATGGAACTGTATGTCGATGCGGCCCAGTACGCCTGGCAGTACCTGGCCGGAACGCACGATGGAACGGTCCGCGACCCGACAGCCGAACGGCATCGGCCCGTTGCGGAAATCTACAATTCCGGTGTGGAGGCATTTTTGAGGGAACTGATGGCTCTGCAGCGCGACGAGCGTCTGACGGAATTTCAACTGCCCCTCACAAAGCGACGCATCGTCTTCGAAGTGCCGCAGCCTTCTCCCTGGCTGCAGCCGGATCAGGTGGGCGACATCGAATTCGTTTCCGATTACGAAATCCGCCGCCTGCGCAACCGTCACAGGACGGATGGTGTGGGTGTGCCGCTGATTATTCAGAGGCGTCGGCCGATCAGGCCGACGCCTGCGGAAAAGTACTATCTGGATGGTCTGCGTTTCCCGGCCACGGTTGTCCTGCGTTTCCCATCGCCGGCCGATCAGCGCAACGGAGCGCCCGTTCGGCTGCAGGCCTGGGATCCCCGGGATTCTGAGAGCATCATGGTCGGGACGGAGCCATTGCCCCTGGAAACGGATCTGAGCACTCCGCTGGCCCGTTTTCTCAGCAACCCGAATCTGGAAGACGTGAGCACCTTCGCTTTGCTGTGGCCCGACCGGGCCACAGATCTGAGGGGCCTGTACATGGTGCAGCCGTACGATCCGGACCGCATTCCGGTTCTCATGGTGCACGGGTTGTGGTCGTCGCCCATGACATGGATGGAAATGTTCAATGATCTTCAGAGCGATCCGGTGCTGCGGAAACACTATCAGTTCTGGTTCTATCTGTATCCGACCGGTGAGCCGGTTCCGTTTTCGCTTGCCGATCTCCGGGACGAACTGAACGAACTCCGGCAGCGGTGCGATCCGCAGCAGGAGAATGAAAATCTCCGCCGGATGGTCCTTGTGGGACACAGCATGGGGGGACTGCTGTCGTATCTGATGACTGTGGACAGCGGCGACCGGCTGTGGAAAAGCGTGAGTGGCGTGCCCGTCGCGGAACTGTCGTCGGATCGCCGGACGACGAATGAAATCCGTCGGGTGTTTTTCTTTCGGTCTGATCCGGACGTGGATCGTATCGTGACGATCGCCAGTCCGTTTCGCGGCAGCAGCTATGCCAATCGTGTCACGCGCTGGCTGGGCCGCACGCTCATTTCGCTGCCAGGCCGCACACTCGAAGTGACCCGTCTGCTGACCGGACTTCAGGAACAACGGGGAGCCGACTGGAAACAGATTCTGGCGCCGCAGACCAGTCTGGATTCGCTGGCTCGAAGGTCAGCCGTGGTGCGGCTGATTTCGGAAACATCCGTCCCGGACGACATCGCACATCACAACATCGTGGGGGTTTGCCGCGGCTGGTCGCCGAAATGGTGGACCGATGGAATCGTGACCTATCGCAGTGCCCATCGGGCTGATGCCGATTCGGAAAAGATCGTGCGTGCCGGCCACAGCCATGTCCACCGGCATCCGGATGCCATCGAGGAAGTCCGGGCCATCCTGCATGAACATCTGCGAACCACAGCGGACAGACTCCGCGTTATTCCGGTGCGGACTGATCAGCGGGATCCTGACGCCCTGGCACCGGGAGGCACTGAGTCGTTTTCAGAACCCCGGCTGTCCAGAAGACCAACAGATCCGGACCGCCTCCGAGACACGGGTTCGTTTCCGGTATTCACGACGGGAATCTGAGAGACGGTCCGTTTCGATGCGGACTCCGTGAACGGCTCCGGCAGGTCAGCCCAGCGCCTCTTTCATGGCTTCCCCCATGCCGGCCGGGCTGTCGGAAATGACGGCTCCGACGGCCCGGAGTGCTTCGATTTTTTCCGCGGCCGTTCCGCCGCCGCCGGAAATGATGGCTCCGGCATGTCCCATCCGTTTTCCTGGCGGCGCAGTCCGTCCGGCAATGAATCCGGCCACCGGTTTCGTGACATGGGACCGGATGTACTCTGCTGCTTCCTGTTCAGCGGTGCCTCCGATTTCCCCGATCAGCAGAATCCCGTCGGTGTCCGGGTCCTTTTCGAACAGTTCCAGCAGGTCGATGAAACTTGTCCCGGCAATCGGGTCGCCGCCGATTCCCACGGCCGTGCTTTGTCCCAGCCCCACTCGTCCGAGCTGCCAGGCGGCTTCGTACGTCAGCGTGCCGCTTTTGCTGATGATTCCGATACGGCCCGGAGTGTGAATGTATCCTGGCATGATGCCGATCTTGGCCACTCCGGGTGTGATGATTCCCGGACAGTTGGGACCGATGAGCCGTGCGGAAGATCGGGCCATGGCCGCGCGGACGCGAATCATGTCCATCACGGGAATGCCTTCCGTAATGGCCACGATCAGTTCCATGCCGGCATCCGCTGCTTCCAGAATGGCGTCGGCACAGAACGGTGGCGGGACGAAAACCATCGACGTGTTGGCTCCCGTCTTTTCCCGGGCTTCGCCGACCGAATTGAATACAGGAAATCCGTCGATTTCCGTTCCGCCCTTGCCAGGAGTCACACCGCCGACGAACACATCGGCATCCGGCTGGCATTCCTGAGCGTATTCACGGCATTTCTGACTGTGGAACAGCCCGGAACGCCCCGTAATGCCCTGGCAGATCACTTTGGTATGGGGGGTAACCAGAATACTCATTGGAATCGGTTCCTGAATGTCCGCCCTGCGGGCGGGGTCGTCGGGGACAGTCACGCCGTCCGGCCGGAGAAAGGATCAGGACATGCCGGGCAACGGCTCCTGACGGCCGCCGCAACCCGCCTGTCCTGCCGGTCAGGCACTCAACGCGGCGACGACTTTCCGGGCAGCATCCGTCAGATCGTCCGCGGCAACGATATCGCGGCCGCTTTCCTGCAGCATCTGGCGGGCCTGATCCACATTCGTGCCTTCCAGACGCACGACAAGAGGAACATGAAAACCGACCTTGTCGAATGCTTCCAGCAGCGCTTCCACAATGACATCACACCGCATGATGCCGCCGAAAATATTCACCAGCACGGCCCGAACCGCGTCGTCTCCGAGAATGATGCGGAATGCTTCCGTGACCTGATCCACGCTGGCGCCGCCTCCCACGTCGAGAAAGTTGGCAGGCTCACCACCGTGCAGTTTGATCAGGTCCATCGTGCTCATGGCCAGTCCGGCTCCGTTGACCAGACAGCCGATGTTCCCGTCCAGGCTGACATAACTGAGTCCGGCTTCCGCCGCCCGCAGTTCCGCC
Source organism: Planctomycetaceae bacterium (assembly GCA_015485495.1). Classification (GTDB taxonomy): domain Bacteria; phylum Planctomycetota; class Planctomycetia; order Planctomycetales; family Planctomycetaceae; genus S139-18. The sequence goes on along the minus strand of WFTL01000062.1, from coordinate 38,032 downwards.
GGATCCTCCTCGCTCAGATCACGCAGTTCTGCGAGTTCCGGGTGCCGGTAAACCGCGTTGTCGTCGAAGGACACCTTGGCGTCCAGAGCCAGCAGCTGGTCGTCTTCGGTCAGGACGAGTGGATTGATTTCCGTCATGCTGCAGTCGTGGTCCACGAAAAAACGGCACAGCTGCGGCAGCAGTTTTTCGGCGCTGCGTACGGCACGAGGATTCAGTCCCAGCGCCCAGGCGAGTTTTCGAGCCTGATAAGGAAACAGCCCCAGTGCGACGTCGAACGGTTCGGAAAGAATCTTTTCGGGAGTTTCCTGCGCCACTTTTTCGATTTCCATGCCGCCTTCCGACGACATGATCAGCACCGGTCCTCCGATGCTGCGATCGACCACGATTCCCAGGTACAGCTCGCGGGCGATTTTCAGCCCCTGTTCGACGAACAGAGTTCCCACCTGCTTTCCCTGCTGGCCCGTCTGAACGGTGACCAGCGTACTGCCCAGCATGCGTTCCGCATTTTCGCGGGCTTCTTCGGCCGACCGGACCAGGACCACACCGGGCTGGTCCGGGTGTTCTTTGAAACGGCCTTTGCCGCGTCCTCCGGCGTGGATCTGCGATTTGACGACGGCCACGTCGCCGCCCAGTTCCGTGAATGCGTCCGCAGCCTGGTCGGCTGTGCGGACGACAATGCCCTGCGGCACGGCGATTCCGGCTTCCCGGAACAGGTTCTTGGCCTGATATTCGTGAATCTTCATTCGACGCTCTTGAAACACGGACCGGACGGACAGGATGCGACAGATTGTCGCCGGGGCGACTATAGCGGAGTGCCAGGAATCGTTCGACTGTCTGCGAATCCATTCCTGGCTTCGCGACAGTTCTTCGTGTCTTCATGCGCCGCCGTGAAAAACGGCCCTGTGACTGGAACGGCAACCGCGATACACACATGTTCCCACAGGGCCTCACGGAAAAACCGTACCCCGCTGCGACGGGGCCGCGACAAAAAATCGCTTGCAGTCGGCGGCTTTCGAACGCATCATGCAGAACCTTCCTGTTTCGGTCATCCCGGTGCCGGTCACCGAATGTCCGACCCACCTGAAACTCCGCATCCCACCCAGGCCCTCGACCGGGATTTTTCCCTGTTGCGGCCTGTCCGTCGCCGCTCGTTCGCGCGCCGATCCGGCGGAAATTCCACAGAAACTCTGACCAGACAAACGAAAAAGAACGTTCTGTGTGTGCGGATTTCTGAATGAGAGATTCCGCGGAAGCACAGGTGGTCCGGTGTTCGTTCACAGAGGCCTGTTCCGGGTGATCCGGTTTTCTGGCAATGAGAGTGTTCATGGCGATCCCATCGAAGCAGCAGGCTCTGACGCCCCGTCAGCGTGAGATTTTCGAATTTGTGCGCGACAGGATTCTCAACCGCGGCTACGGGCCCACGGTCAGGGAAATCGGTCAGCAGTTCGGAATTCGATCCCCCAACGGGGTCATGTGTCACCTGAAGGCGCTGGAAAAAAAGGGGCTCATTGCCAGAAAATCTCACATGTCGCGGGCCATCACGCTGACCGATCCATCCATCTGTCGACACAGTCTTCCGTGTCTGGGAGTGATGTCGGAGGGAGGCGTGTTTCGGCGAACGGACGAAACGGACGGGGGCATCGATTTTCGCGATCTGTTTGATGGCAGCGGCCAGGCCGTTGTCCAGGTGCGGGGAACAACCCTGGTCGATCAGGGAATCCTGGACGGCGATTTCCTCATTGTTCGACGCGGGCCGATCGACCGTTCCACCGGGTTCGTCGTGGCTGTTGACCAGGACGATCAGCTCGTGCTGTATCCGGCTTTGGCCGATCAGTCCCCTTCACTGCCGGGCGGTGAAATCCTGGGCATGCTGCTGGGCGTGATTCGCCGCCCCGGAGGAATCCGATCGCAGGAATCCGGCTGCAACGGGCGGTCGGCGTCCTGAATTCGGCACTATGACGGATCGCGTGGTGTCGACCTGTCAATTCGGATGGCACAGTGCTGAAGGGGCGTCGGAGAAACAGAAAACACGTGTAAGGTTGCCGGAAAGACCTGCGTCGTCGGGCCAGACGTGCTGCGTTCTGTTCCGCATTTCTGGTCCGGTGTTTCCGATATGCCCCCGCCACAGGAATCCGCTGAGTCCGTGCTGTCTTTGGCGTTTTCCTGGCCGGTGGTGCGACGGGCCCTGGGATATGCCGTGATCGTCGGTCTCATTCTGACAGCGATCAATCACGGCAACTGCGTGATCAGCGGTCATTTTTCCTGGAGCGACTGCGGGATCAAAACCGTTCTGACAGCCTGCATCCCTTATGCGGTATCGACTCTGTCCAGTGTTCAGGCGATTCGGAACAGCGGCAGTCGCTGACCGAATGGTGCCGATGACGTGACGGGCCGTCTGAAACCGATATCAGACGCATCAGACGAAGCCGCAACAGTTCGTTTTCAGCGCGGACGGACAACCTGCAGACGATTTTCGACGCGGCGCCCGGGAAACAGTTTTTTCGCCGCTTCGCTGGCCAGTTGTTTTCCGTGCCAGGAACCGATCTGACCGGTCATTGTGACGGTCTGCCCGTCGACGGAAAGCTGCAGTTCATGAATGCACACGCTGCATCGGTCGCGAATCATCTGAATGCACTGGTCAGTGGCATCGACAAGTTCGGTCGCGTCGATCGGCCCGGTGATCTGCTGCATCGGGTTCCTCCATGATGGCATCCGAAGTCGCTCGGCTGTCTGCCACAGTGGTCGGCCCGCCGGAGCAGACAGCGTCTGAGTGCTCTGACAGTGTACCTGTGCCGCAGTGAAAAGTGCAGACCAAATCTTCGAAGAACGCTGTGCAGCTCAGCACGCATCGGGGCGCCGTCCGGACCGACAGCCGGATGCCCAGGAAAAGTCGGCAATCTGAAAAAAACGTGAGTGCGGGAACTCTGCCGTCAGGCCGTTCCGGAATCTCGACAGGCAGACGGGGCGACAGTCGGTGCACACAGGTGGAAGGCTGTCAGAGTCCACAGCAGTCCGGCCGACCAGCCGGCCAGGACGTCGGTGGGGTAGTGCACTCCCATCGCCACCCGGCTGATACCCACCAGTCCGGTCAGCAGGAAAGGAAACCAGACGAACAGACGGCGCAACGGCGGGTGGAACGTCTGCCGGCTGAGCATCAGGCCCATGGTCAGGTAGAGGACGGCCGACACCATCGAATGGACACTTGGGAAACTTGTCGTGGCCACGAAGGAAAGATGGGGAACCACGGCCGGCCGCAGGCGTCCGAAGGCCAGTTTCAGGAGCATTCCGCACCCGTATCCTCCCAGAACGGTGATGAGGAAGAATCGGACGGCCGTCCGACGGGCACGGACGTTCAGATAAATCGAAAACCCGACTGTCAGAAGGGAAACCACGGCATAGCCGCCCAGAGCGGACAGGTCGCGGAACGTTTCTTCCACGATCGGAGGCCCGATCATGCGGGCCGGATCTTTGGAATCGCGGAGGGCTTCGATCCAGGTCCGTTCCCAGGAATCCGGGCCGTCAGGATGCATGCGGGCAGTCAGAGCGATGGCCACCCACAGCACGACCGTCAGCAGCAGAGCGGTCCACAGGGGCCGCAGGGAGAAATCCGCCACATCGTCCGAATCAGTCATCATTCCGCTTCTGCTCACGCATGCTGCGAATGTCCTTCAGGCGGCGGTGAAATTCCGCCTCGCGCCCTCGGTCGGTCGGCTGGTAGTAGATGCGGTCCACGCCCAGATAATCCTGGTCGCACCATCCGTCGGGCATGTCGTGGGGATACCGGTAGGCGGTGCCGGATTCCGGGGAAGCCGTGTCGCCGGATTCTCCCGCCGGCCGGTTGCGCAGATGGACGGGAACGGGAAGGACCGACCGGTTTCGCACGTCGTTCAGAGCCGCATCGACGGCGGTGTAGCACGCATTGGATTTCGGGCAGCACGCCAGATAGGTGACTGCCTGAGCGAGACAGATGCGGCATTCCGGCATGCCGATCGTTTCCGTTGCCTGAAAAGCGGCCGTGGCGACGAGCAGTGCCTGGGGATCGGCATTGCCGATGTCTTCGGATGCGGAAATCACCAGCCGCCGGGCGACGAACCGAGGGTCCTCTCCGGATTCCAGCATTCTGGCCAGCCAGTAGAGGGCGGCATCCGGATCGCTGCCGCGAATGCTTTTGATGAACGCGCTGGCCACATCGTAGTGGTCGTCTCCGGCCCGATCGTACCGCAGGACGCGCTGCTGCACGGCGGCGCGGGCCGCGTCGGTGTCGACACGGCCTCCCGAGGAAGCTGCTGAGAGTGCGGCGATTTCCAGAGCCGTCAGAGCCCGCCGGGCATCCCCGTCGGACAGTTCCACCAGCAGGTCCAGAGCCTGCCTGTCGGCTTCCACCTTCAGTCGACCCAGTCCGCGTTCTTCGTCTTCAAGGGCCCGATGCAGAAGCTGCCGCACGTCGTCAGCGGTCAGTTCGCGGAACTCAAAAAGGCGGCTGCGGCTGATCAGAGGCGCCACCAGAGAATAAAACGGGCTGGCCGTGGTGGCTCCGATCAGTGAAATGGTTCCTTCTTCCACATCGGGCAGCAGAATATCCTGCTGGCTGCGGCTGAACCGATGGATTTCATCGATGAAACAGATCGTCTGCTGCCCGTCTGCGTCCAGATGATTTCGCGCGTCATCCAGAACGGCCCGCACATCCTTCACACCGGCCATGGCCGCATTGAGACGACGGAAACGGCGTTTCGTGTGGCGGGCGATGATTTCGGCCAGAGACGTTTTGCCGGTTCCGGGAGGACCGTAGAAGATGACGGAACCGATCCGGTCGGCATCCAGCATCCGTCGCAGCAGCCGTCCTTCACCCAGAAGGTGAGACTGGCCGACGAATTCGTCCAGGGTGCGGGGGCGCATACGGGCGGCCAGCGGACGGGCAGCCTGGCGGTGCGCTTCTTCCTGGGCAGCGAACAGATTCATGGAAATCGGCGACGGGAACCGGCAGATCGACATATTCCTCCGGATCGGAACAGCCAGCCGGTCATCGGGGACCTGCGGCCGTCCTGTCGGCTTGATTCTATCGCCCCGGTCCCATTTTTGTGGACCTGCCGGGCAGGAAAGTGCAGAATCAGTCAGCCGCCGCCTGAAAGCAGAAGTGTCTGAGAGCAGCCGTGTATCGGAGATCTTCGTGTGGTCGCCATTCTGCAGCCGCTGAAAAGTGCGCGTCCGATTCCCATCGACCGGGCCGTGATTCTGGTCGGTCGGTCCGGAAACTGCGATGTGGTGATCACCGGCAGCCGCCGGATTTCGCGGCGTCACTGCTGCCTGGTCCAGTCCGATGACCGGTTCTACATTCGCGATCTGGGCAGCACGAACGGGGTGTGGGTCAACGGACGGCGGGTCGATTCCGTGGCCCGGATCTCCGCCGGAGATCTCGTGGCGATCGGCGATGTGGAATTCCGATTTCTTCCGGACGGTGCCGTCCGCGATCTGCCGGAATCCGGTGCCAGAGAACTGTCGCAGCCGGACCTGCCCGTCGCCGACGGGGCTCGTCCGGACACGGCGGCCGCGGCCCGGTCACCCGCTTTCCAGGAAGACGATCGCAACGACGATGACATCATCAGTGATGAAGAAATCGACATCATCACCGAAGACGATGCCCACCGGATCCGCACACCCGTTGAGGGACCGGATGTTTCCGAGGAACTCATCGAGTCCGAACCGGTCATCAACCTGGACGATTCTTTTTCGGACGACGATATCGAAGACATCATCACGTTCGATGACCCGTGATGCCGCGGCCGGGCGGCCGCGGTTCCCTGCAGCCGCATTCAGCGCAGAATATGACTCAGTGATCCCAGGCCGATCTGTTCCCGGTTGAAAAGCGGTTCTCCGTAGGCACGGCCGATGGTCCAGCCCCAGTAACGGGCCCGATCGCGAATGTCATCGATGATCGTGGGGAATTCCTGGGGCCGGCCGTCGATGAGCTGACTTTTCCAGGCGGTCACACTGTCCATTTTCTGTTCAATGACATCGCTGATGTCGATGACGACCGAGGCAGCCGGATGCACTTTCAGATGGATGCTGAAATAGTGCAGCAGCAGCGGCGGCCAGAACGGATCGCCGTCCAGATCCGATCGACTCAGCCGGGACCAGAAGCGGGCATCATCGACCAGAGTGCTGGCGGCCACATGATCAGGATGCGCATCCTGCCACCAGGGAGCCAGAATCACGGCCGGACGGGTGCGGCGAAACACTTCGGCAAGCTGCCGGCGGGCCTCCAGAGTGGCCTGCAGGCTGCGGTTGGGCAGTCCCAGATTGTGCCGCCAGGACAGGTCCAGAATCCGTGATGCGGCCTCCGTTTCCTGTTTCCGCCGCTGCTCCGTTCCGTGCGGTGTGGGTTCACCGCTGGTCAGATCCACAACGCCAACGCGCAGATTCTGCCGCCGTGACACCGCGATGATCCCGCCCGTGCTGATTTCCGCGTCGTCCGGGTGAGGGGCCACAACGAGCAGATCAAGTGGTTCCATGGTTCCCGCAGACTCCTCTGGGCGCCCAGCCGGTCCGTCCTACACTGCGTCCACACCGGTGGACGGTCACCGGTCCCGGAACGAACATGGAGCCCACTATGACGCGCCCTGTCATCTGTGCCGCCATCCTCGCGATTTCCCTGACGGCGTCAACCGGCTGCACATCTCTGTCAGACGTCGGTGCGAACATGAAAAAGACCGCGCGGATGTTTCGTCCGCGTCCGTTCGACGATTCGGATGAATTCGAGGCGGAATCGGAAGACGCCTGGGCGGACATGATCCGCGAAGGCCGCGACCTGCACGAACGGGAACGTGAGCCGGACCGTTTCTGGTGGAACAAGGTCATGTCGCCTCAGGCCCGCAACATCGAACGCAATCTCGGCTTCGAGTGATACCGGTGACACGCTTTGTTCAGGCAGCGGCCTGTGTGATTCTCCCCGTCGTCTGGGGCGTGTTCGTCCACTGGGTGTTCCAGCGGCTGCGAACCTGGCAGCAGCGTCACCGCCGCCGCACCCCCGACAACTGGCAGGACTACCAGATCTGACAGCGGACGGCCGGTCAGTTCCCTCGGAAATCGCTGTTGAAATCACGCGTTCCGCTGCCGTCATCCGGCAGCGGCACATCGTCGTCCCCGCCGAAAAACGATCCCTCATCGCTGCTGCTGTCCGGCCGGAACCCGTCGGGTTCTTCGTAGTCATCGTCGTAGCTGTCCGCCGGAGTTCCGGGGGCCTGAAGCGGATCGTTAGATGGCGGAACGACGATGGTACCGGGCTGGGGCGTGTAGCCGGGCTGGGGCGGAATGTACTGCGGCTGGCCGTAATACCCGCCGTAAGGAGGCGGGTGATAACAGCCGCAGATCACGAACACAACAAGCAGCGGCAGTATCCGAATGCAGTGGTATGCCATGGTACCCGATCCCTGGAACCGGCACTGAAAACGCTGTGTGATGCGTGTTTTCAGCCGCCGGCCATGTGAAGGCGGCTCCGCCGCCACGAACATCTGCAGAGTCCGCCGTTTCCGTCGACATTCGGCGAACTTTGCCAGATTACTGTGAGACGGGAAAACGTGTCCAGCCCAGTTTTTTCCGGTTGAGACCGGGGAACCGGGAAACCGGTCGGTGACTTTTCGGAACGGACGTGACGGTCTACGCTTCGTGCTTCTGGATTTCCCGCTTCCGTTCTCTGATGTGTTCTGCCGTTTTCCATGACTGAAACCACCGTGCCTCTGATTCGAAAACTGGCCAAGACCCGAATCGTGGCCACGGTCGGGCCGGCCAGTGAAGATCCGGACATTCTGCGCCGGCTCATTCAGGCCGGAGTCGACGTGTTTCGTTTCAATTTTGCGCACGGCAGTCACGAACGGCTGCAGACGGTTCTGACGCAGATCCGTGCGATTTCCGGAGAACTCCACATTCCCGTGGGAGTGCTGGGCGACCTGTCCGGTCCCAAGATCCGGCTGGGCTCGCTTCCGGAGGACGGAATCTGGTGCGGAGAAGGCGATATCTTTTTCTTCGTTCGGGATCCGGCCCAGGCGGATCAGACCCATCTGACGTGCACCTATGATCGACTCATCGATGACCTGAAACCGGGCGACCGGATTCTGCTGGCGGACGGGACCGTGGCCATGACTGTGACCGACCGGGCCGCCGATGGATCTTCCGTGACGTGCCGGGTGATCGAGCCGGGACTCATTCGCAGCCGGCAGGGAATCAATCTGCCGGGAGTGCGTCTGAGTACGCCCAGTGTGACCGAAAAGGACGAAGCCGATCTGGGCTGGGCTCTGGAACATGAACTGGATTTCATCGGGCTGAGCTTCGTGAACAGCGCGGCGGACATCCGGCATCTGCGACAGCTCATCGATTCCCGTTCCCCGACGGTGACTCCCATGATCGTGGCCAAGATCGAACGCACGGAAGCGGTGGCCGATCTGGATGCGATTCTGGAAGCGACCGATGCGGTCATGGTGGCCCGCGGTGATCTGGGAGTCGAAGCGGAAATCAGCCGTGTTCCCATTCTGCAGAAGGACATCATTCGCCGCTGCAACGAACAGCGGATTCCCGTGATCACGGCCACGCAGATGCTGGACAGCATGCAGACGAATGAACTTCCCACACGGGCGGAGGTCAGCGATGTGGCCAATGCCGTGATCGACGGAACCGATGCGGTCATGCTGTCCGGAGAGACAGCCATTGGCGAGCATCCGGTCGCCTGCGTGGAGATGATGGAAAAGATTTCGCTGGAAGCAGAACCTCTGGCCGCCCGCACAGAACGGCCGGTTCAGCGAAGCCGCGCATCGCGGCGTGCCACTCCGGTGACGGAGGCCGTGGCCACCGGAGCTGTCACCGTGGCCCGCGAACTGAACGCCGACCTGATCGTGGTGGCGTCCGAATCGGGGCGGACGGCTCTGGCCCTGTCGCGGCAGCGGAGCAATGTTCCGATTCTGGCCGTCACGCACCGCACTGATACGGCACGTCGGATGTGCCTGTACTGGGGGGTTCATTCTCTGGAAAGCACGCTTGTCCGGCAGTCGGCCGATGCGCTGCTGCAGTATGTCGTGCAGTGGGGACTGGAAAACCACACGCTGCAGAAAGGCAACCGCGTTGTGGTCGTCGGACGCACCAACTGGCTGGGACGCGGTCAGGATCTGATGATGGTTTACGAAGTCCCGTGACGAACTTCGTCAGGGATCTGCAGCGGCCGGGGCGAGCACGACCAGCAGTCTTCAGAAAGCACGGCCGTCCGGACGACGACCTGTCCTGACAGGCAGATGATGCCGAGGCGAACTCACACGTTCGTCGGAATGTCGGGGGACGACGCGTAATTTTCGAATCGCATGAATTCTCCCCGCCAGGTGAGTTTCACGATGCCGGTGGGGCCGCTGCGGTGCTTGGCGATCAGGACTTCGGCTTCTCCGGGGCGGTCGTCCGGGTTGTAGACTTCCGGGCGGTGCAGAAACATCACCTTGTCCGCGTCCTGTTCGATGGAACCGCTCTCCCGCAGGTCGGCCAGACGCGGCCGTTTGTCCTCCCGCATTTCCACGCTGCGGTTGAGCTGTGACAGGGCGATAACCGGGACGTGCAGTTCCTTGGCCAGAAACTTCAGACGGCGGGAAATCGTGGCGATCTGCTGCTCCCGGGGAATCGATTTTTCTTCCGGTTCGATGAGCTGCAGGTAGTCGATGACGATCAGTCCCAGCGGGCTGCGGCGATGCTGTCGGCGGGAAATGGCGGAAATCTGAGACATGGTGCGGGCCGGTTTGTCGTCGATGAACAGCGGCAGACTGTGGAGTTCATCCGACGCGGCCGCCAGGGCATCTCTCTGTTCATCGCTCAGCTGCCCCGAACGAATGGCATGGCCGTTCACCCGGGCCCGGATGCACAGAAAACGTTCCGCCAGCTCCAGGCTCGACTGTTCCAGACTGAACAGCATCACGCCCTGTCCGGACGTGCGGGCGACGGATTCGGCGATGTTGCAGACGAAAGCCGTTTTTCCCATGCTGGGACGGGCGGCCAGAATGATCAGTTCCGTGGGCTGCAGCCCCGTGGTCTGATGGTCCAGGTCGGTGAATCCGGTGCTCAGCCCCGACAGACCGCCTTCGGAATTCATGCGTTCGTCAATGCGGTCGAACGCATCCATCAGAATGTCGCCGATGGCAACACTGGCCGTGTCTTCCTGCTGTTCCACAATGCCGAACACCTTTCGTTCGGCTGTCTGCAGAAGATCGTCGACACTTTCCGGACTGTCATAGCAGTCTGAAAGAATCTCTGTGCAGGCGCTGATCAGAGCACGCTGGACCCATTTTTCTCGCACGATGCGGGCGTAGTAGCGAACATGGGCCGCGTGCGGGACCGATTCGAGGATTTCATAGATGTAGGCCGGGCCGCCGACGTCCTCGATCTCCCCGCGTTTTTCCAGCTCTTCTGCCAGAGTGACCGGATCGATTCCGCGCACACTGGCTTCGTACAGATCGTGAATCGCCGCATAAATGCGGTGGTGTGCGTCGTGGTAGAAGTGCTCGGCCTTCAGCCAGTCGGCCACTTCATCGATCGCTTCGTTGACCAGCAGAATGCTGCCCAGGACGCCTCGTTCCGCGTCGAGATTCTGCGGGGGCAGACGAACGGTGTCCCTGACCATCGAAGTCCTCCTGAAATGCGGGACCGACAGCCGCCACCCGACCACCGGTCTGCCATCCGCCTTTCCCCGGCTGTCGCCGCGCATCAGACGGACCGATGTGCAGGACACCTGACGAATGCGCCGCAGCTCGTCCCGTCTCCGGCAGGCCGTCCGTTCGTCCCGGTGAATCCGTGCTGCGGTTTCCGAAACCCGGAGGCCTTCCCGCCCGGATCAGGCACTGGCTGCCGACGGAACGACCCACACCTTGACTTCCGCACTGACCTTTTCGTGAAAGGACAGTTTCACGGTGTACATGCCCAGTTCTTTGATCGCGCCGTCCATCTGAACCTGTTCGGGTTCCACGTTGTGTCCGCCGGCTTTCAGTGCGTCGCTGATATCGCGGGCTGTCACGGATCCATACAGAGTATTGTCTTCCATGGCGTTCGCTTCGATCGTGGCGCTGTAGCGGCTGACGGCGTCCGCCAGTTTGCGCAGATCACGAATGCGGGCCGCCTCGATCTGTTCCAGCTTTTCACGATGCCGCGCGGCCATCCGCCGGTTCTGTTCCGTGGCGATGGTGGCCAGGCCGTGCGGCAGCAGATAGTTGCGGGCATAACCGGGGCGGACCTTCACGATGTCACCGCGTCGGCCGAGACTGGCGACGTCATGAACCAGAAGCACTTCTGCCGTGGAACGAGTCGACCCGCCAACGGCCCGCGGGTTTTTGATTCTGTGTCCCATGTTTGTGTGTCTTTTTTCCTGAATCAGTCGAGGTGTCCTGTCGGGCTGAAACCCGCTGCCGGCGGCCTGGAAACCGCATTTTCGCTGACTGTCTTTTCTTCTGTCCGGATTCCTCGGCCGGAGTCCCCTGTGCCGGAGTCCTTCGTGTTGACCGGCATCCGGCCAGTCCAACACCCCCAAACGGATCAGACAGGTCGCTGCCGGATGGAGATCGTCAGAAGGGAACGTCCGCGTCTCCCCCGGGATCGTCATAGAACGACTCTTCCGGCGGTCGGTCCGACGGACCTGTCTCCTCGCCGGAAGGAGCCGCTGCCGGAGGCCGGGCCGGGCGACTGCCGCCGCCGTCCCTGCTGCCAAGCAGCTGCATGCTTTCTCCGACCACCTTGAGTTTGCTGCGTTTCTGACCGGTTTCCCGGTCTTCCCACTGGTCCTGCTGCAGACGGCCTTCGATCAGAACAGGACGCCCTTTGCTCAGATATTCTCCCGCGATTTCCGCCGTGCGTCCCCACAGAGTGACGTCGACGAACGTGGTTTCTTCGATCCGTTCCTTCGTGTTCCGGTCGGTGCGGTACCGGTTGATGGCCAGCGACACGTCGGTGACAGCCGTGCCGCCGGTGGTGTAGCGGACTTCCGGGTCACGTGTCAGGTTGCCCATCAGAATCACACGATTGAACGACGCCATCAGTCCGGCTCCCTGAATTCACAAGTTTCTGGTCTGCCGCGAATGTTCGCAGTGCACCTGTTACGTTTCCGCAGCCTGCGCGGCGGCCGGTTTTTCCGATGCGGATTCTTCGGCTGCCGGTTCTTCGGCCGCCACACCGGTGATGGCATCGACGACCGCATTGAACAGTTCTTCAGAATGAGCGATCACCAGGTGACGAAGAATCACATCACTCAGACGGCATTGCCGTGTCAGCACTGCCATGCCTGAAGTGGGCATCGTAAAGCACACAATGTAGTGCAGGCCCTTGCGGCGCCCTTCGATTTCGTAGGCCAGCCGGCCGTCCTGCCAGGGACGATGAGCGACCACGGTGGCTCCCGCCTTTTCCAGCACCTTCAGGATTTCCCCGGTGATGCCGTCCGGATCGCTGGCGAAGGCATTGCTGTCCACCAGGAACATGCCTTCATAGCGGTTGATCTTCACGTTTTCCGTGGTGGATTCCTGAGATGCTGCGGCAGCGGACACGAACGTTTTTCCCTGGTAGAAACAGGCCGGGCGGAAACAGGCCGGGCCGAAACAGAAACAGGCCGGTGGACGCGGCCGACCGACCACCTGGCGGCTGCGGTCGAAGCGGCACACTGTGACGAGTTTGAATCGGTTTTTCAATACCCAGTGCCGAATTCCCGGCGACCAGGAAGACCTTCCGGATCCCGCCGGCGGACGCGGCTGCCGCAGAAGACGACTGTTTTCCGCCAGCCGTACCGAAATCGGTCAGCCGCCGTCCGGATCGCGGTTGTACTGATTCATCACGGACGAAAGGTCATGGTGGATCCAGTGCTCCACGGAATCGGCTGCCCGGGCGATCGTCTGTTCGACCTGGGGCCGCTGCGCGTCCGGAAATCGGCCCAGAACCCAGTCGGTCGCCGTCATGCGGCCGGGTGGCCGCCCGATGCCGATTCTCAGCCGGGGAAAGTCCGAATGCCCCAGCCGCCGAATGATGTCCTTCAGTCCGTTCTGCCCGCCTGCCGAACCGCCGGCCCGCCAGCGAATCCGTCCGTCCGGAAGGTTCATATCGTCGCAGATCACCACGAAATCGTCCGGATCCGGACGATAGAAATTCACGAACGCAGCCACGGCCTGCCCGCTGTGATTCATCCAGGTCACCGGGGCGATCAGCAGCGTTTTTTCGCTGCCGATCTGCACGTCAACCACTTCCGCGTGGTCCCTGGTCCGGGGAGGTCCGCCGGCATGCCGCCGGGCCAGTTCTTCAAGAACCTGAAAGCCCACGTTGTGGCGCGTTCCGGCATAGCGTCTGCCGGGATTCCCCAGGCCAAAGACCAGTTTCATGGACGGGTCTGCCGGTCATCATTCGGCATGGCGGGTGTCATACAGTTCCACAATCACGGTATCCGCCGGGTCTTCCGCCTTCATTCCTTCCGGAATCGGCAGATCGGCCACCGTGACGGACTCGCCCATTTCCAGAGATCCCAGGAGCACGTCGATGTGTCGCGGCACGCGATAGTCCGCACAGGTGATCGTGACGTGCTTTTGGTGATAGCGCAGCTGCCCGCCGGTTTTCAGGGCCGGCGGTTCTCCAACGAATTCCAGCGGAACCTGGACCGTGGCCGTCCCGTCGGGATCGACCCGCATCATATCCACATGCCGGACGTGGGTGCTGAACGTGTCCCACTGCAGTTCCTGAATGACGGCCTTGTCGACGGAACCGTCCACTTCCACATCGACCACGCGGGAACCCCGTGCGACCACTTTTTCGACGTCGTCGGCCGACACAGACAGAGCCACATTGTCTTTGTGAAAACCATACAGATTTGCCGGGACACGGCCCGCAGAGCGAAGCTTTCGGGTGTCGCGTTTGCCCGTTGATGTGCGACGTTCGGCAACCAGTCGATAGTCTTCCATCTCAGCCGTCCTGCCGTATTTTGTCAGGAAATTCGAAACGCGGGAGCATACCGGCCCTGGCAGGATGGTTCAACACCAACAGGACTTTCCGAAGGGAATTGGCACGGCCTCCGGTTGACGGTACAAACAGACCCGTCCGGCGGCCGCTGTTTTCGGTTCTGCCGACCGGTTTCTCAGAACCGGGATGAAGCGGTTTCCAGGGGTTTTCGGGGACCAGCGTGTGACAGATTGCGGCTCCGTTTTTCTGACACTGTCGGCTGTGGTGCGGCAGATGAGATCGTGGGTGCGCCCAGGTCTGCGAACCGTGTTCATCGCCGGCCTGCTTCCGGCAGGGCTTGTCGTCCGGACGGCGGCTGCGGCCGAGACGCCCGCACAGCCGTCCGTACCCGCCAGTCCACGAGTGCAGCAGGCTGTGGACCGGCTGCGGGACCAGTTGCGACGCGGCGACCAGGAAGCCGTGGACACGTTCCGGCAGCTTCGCTCCGCGGAAGCCGGACTGCTCGTTCGCGACAGCCAGCCCGGCCGATACCTGCCGCTGCACCGGGTTCTGGCTGATCTGTTCCGCAGACTGTCCCCATCGCAGCAGGATGTCGTTCGTCGTGTCAGTGGCCGCGATGCGAACCGGCGGCTGCTGCAGATCGTCCGAAGCGGCCGCTGGACCGACCTGCCGGAGTTTCTGCTGAAGTTTTCGGGCACGGGAGCGGCCAGGCGCGCCCGCCTGCTGCTCGCTCAGATTCACCTGGCCCGCGGCCGGACTCTGGCGGCCCGCTGCTGGCTCGCGGACCTTCCCCGGGATGCCGTGACACGGTCTTTGATACAACGGACAAAGCGGTTCCGGAAGGCACCTTCATCCAGTTCCGCTTCTTCTCCACCGCATTCGACTGCAGCCGGTGATGCGCCGGAACCGTCTTCGACCTGGCGCGTCCGATGGCAGCACCGCGATGCGGTCGGCCGCTTTCCGCGGGACGAGGCGGGCCGGCGGACATCGGGCGGGAAGGGGGGCCCGGTGCCCATGGGATCCTGGAACGCCGTTCTGCGCAACGGGCGACTGAACCGGCGGACTCTGCACGGACTGACCGCTCTGGACTGCCGCACGGGAAAGATTCAGTGGGCTTTCCGGCTGCGTCCGGCTCATGTGGATTTTCTCGCGGAACAGGCAGCTGCCGAAGGGCCGGACCGGCAGGGGCCTGCCGGGTTCGACGGCCGTTTTCAGGATTCGCTGATCAGCAGCGGAGTTCTTTCTCAGATCGCTGTTGCGGAAGACGCGGTCATCGCTGTGACGGTTCCTTCCTCGATGCAGGCCGGCGGTGCGGCCATCCGCCAGAACGCGCCGCCAGCACCGGAAAGCCGTCTCGTGGCCGTTTCCCGCCAGGACGGCCGGAGACTGTGGACGGTGGGAGGTCCCTCACTGGAACCGGCACTCGACACGCCTCTGTCAGCCTGCTGGATCACCGGTGTTCCCGCTGCCGACGGCCGTATTCTGCATTGCATTGCGGAACGTCAGAATGAGATTCATCTGGTGTCGCTTCGAACCCGCACGGGGGAAGTTCTCCACGACAGTCTGCTGTGTTTTCCGGACCATCCGATCACTCGCGATGTGAGCCGGCGCCGTGTTGCGGCCACTCCGACCATTCACGAAGGAATTCTGCTTTGTCCCACGGGCACCGGCTGGGTGCTGGCGGTGGATTCCCTGACGCGGTCTGTCCTGTGGGCCACTCAGACGGGCCTTCCTGCTGCTTCGCGTCGATCGAACGAACCGTTTGTCAGCATGCCCCTGCTGCAGCGCTCCGGCCGACTTCTTCCCCGGCAGACGGAACTGCATGTGTTCGATTCTCTGGTGGTCGCCGTATCGTGCCTGTCCCGCGGTGTCTGTTTCATGGATGCGGTCACCGGAGAACTGCGGGAACGCTGGCAGCCGACCGTGCAGCGAGCTGTTGTGGGAACCGTGCGGGACGGCCTGCTGCTGTACGATCCGGAACGACGCGAACTGCTGCGGGTGGTCGCCGCGACAGGACAGATCCGATGGCAACGCGTTCTGTCTGATGACTCCGGCTGGCCGGCCGGACCGGGGACCGTCCGTGGCAGTCGCCTGTTCCTTGCGACCTCAACCGGAACTCTGCTGGTCCTGGATACCGACACCGGCCAGACAATGCGTGCCGTCGAATCGCTGGTTCCACCCGTGACGGCCGCGTCGCTGATGCCGGCCGGCGAGGACCTCATCCTGATCACACCGCACCGCACCGTCTGCCTGACACAGGAACCTGTGTCCCATGCGGCATCTCCGCCCCCCGAACAGATCGCCCGGATGCTGCACTGCGGTGCCGTCATGGAAGCCTGGGAACGTCTGTCCGCTGTTCCCTCTGAAGAATTCCGTCGGTCACCTCGTCTGAAAACACTGCGGTTCGAAGCGGCATTTCGACTGCTTCAGGCCGGCCGGCTGCCTCCCGACATCGATCCGCAGAACCTCGCGGCAACGGAGGATCAGAAGCTGATGATCAGGGCCCTGCAGATTCGGCAGAAGGTTTCTGAGGACCCTGTGGCCGCCGTCACAGAAGCCGTTCGGCTGGCCATGAATCACTCAGACAGCGATCTGTTCCTCCCCGTCACTTTGCTTCAGGAATCTTCGGAACAGGATCGGGACAGTCCGGTGCAGGTCTGCGTCGCGACCTGGGCCGCCGGTATCGCGGATCGGGCCGTCCCGCCTGGTTCTGCAGACGGATCAGCGGCGGCGGATGATCTTCCGGAACCGTTGTGCCGTCTCCCGGATTCCATTCTGCGCCGGGTGAGCCATCCGAAATTCGCCGGCTGTGTCCTCAGCCGGTTTCTGCCCGCAGAAGATTTCGACGTGGCTGTCGATGGGCTGACGCAGGCGGCTGAGCTGCTGCACAGCAGCGGTGGCAGAGACACGGACTGGTTCACGAAAACGTTCCGGCTGGCCGACTGGCCGTCCTGGAAACGACTGATGGACCAGTCCCGAACAGCTTCGTCCCCGGAATCC
Organism: Planctomycetaceae bacterium; assembly: GCA_015485495.1. Taxonomy (GTDB): domain Bacteria; phylum Planctomycetota; class Planctomycetia; order Planctomycetales; family Planctomycetaceae; genus S139-18. The sequence goes on along the minus strand of WFTL01000062.1, from coordinate 21,091 downwards.
CGCGTGACAGCTCTGCGTCGAATGGCGGCAGATGTGAGCCGACAGGTGTTCGGACGGGCCGACGTTCTGCTTCCGGATGTCCGGGAAACCGTCGCGGCCGCAGGATCCGTCCCTCCTCAGGATGCCGGCGGCGAAGAATGGACGGACGATGCCCCGGACGCTGTGCGGCGGGTTCTGGTTCCCTTCTCGCATCCGTCATCGCCGTCTTTTCGGGTGCGTCGTCAGTTGTATGTGCCCCGGGCCTGGACGGATGCCGCCGGCGATCCCTGGAAATACGTTTTCGATCCGTCTCCTGCCCGTCTGTCTGTTCTGGGAACCGGAAATGTGCGGCTGTGGTCGATTCCGACAGCAGCTTCTGCGGGACCGGCGGCCACTGTCGGGATCGTGGACCGAATCGGCAGCATCGTGCTCATTCCCGGTCCAGGTTCTCTGACGGCCGTTTCCCTGGCCGGACAGCGCTCCCTGTGGCACGCGAAACATCTGTTGTCTCCGGAAACGCTCGCCGAAAGAACATCCGTCCCGTCAGCCGGTTTTCTTCAGGACAATCACGTTCATCCGCGTCTGGAACGGCAGGTCTGCCGACCGGCCGGAATCGTCGGACGGACCGCCTGTCTCACGGATGCCCTGGGAATCCGCCTGGTCGATGTCCTGACAGGACGGACAATCTGGAAGTATCCGACCGACGGCGTGTCGGTCGTGACGAGCACGGAGGAGTCCGTCGTGGCTCTGATCGATGATATTCCGTTCGTCCTGGACCGGGCGACCGGATGCCGGCAGCCGTGCGGCCTGTCGGCTGGAGAAGTGCGGTCGATCGTCCGGGCGCAGGCGGATCAGGTGGTGATTGTGCAGGGGACGAACGAGGACGGGGAACTTCAGATTCTGTGGAAACATCCGTCGACCGGCGATGTGTCTCGACGCATTCGTCTGTCGCATATCGTGCGTCTGGAGCGGATGGGTGAAACCGTTCTGGCGGCGGTAGCCGCCGACCGAACGATTCACCGGATTGCACTGAATGACGGAACCGTCCAGCCGCTTTCGTGGAAACCGGCGGAGCGTCGTTCCGGGGTGGAACCGCCGGATGATGCTGTCTGGTCGGCATCGCGTCTGCACCCGTTCGAATGTTCCGGCATCGTGTATGTGTTTCTGGAACCGGAACAGAGGTCTGTTCATCCGCCGGCGACCGGTCGGCTGCTGACCCCCTTTCAGGCAGTGCGGGCTGTTGATCGTCGGACGGGGCGGCATCTGTGGGAAACCGGCACGGCCCGGAACCATGCGGCGCTGGCTTTCACCGATCAGCCGGACCTGCCGTTTCTGGCCGTGACCGAACGGGTTCGCGATCCGGAAAGCGGGCGGTTTCACGATTCCGTCTGGTTCCGCTGTTTTCATCAGCGCACGGGCGATCCGATCATCGATGCCCGTCTGCCGTCACGATACAGTTATGCGGAAACCGGCATCGTGGTGGAAACGGATGGAACGGTGTCGGTGGCCATCCATGGCACGCACGTTCGGTTCGAACGGCCCGATGCGCCGGCCGTTGCCCGGCCGGATTCCTCTTCACCGGATCACTGACCCGGGCGCCGTATCAGCGCGGGTGCGCATCGGACTGACCGTTGGACATGCTCGAACGGGCGAACTCCCGAAAGATCGTCTGCCGAGCCGCCACACGGCCGCATTCGATGAGTTCCTGGGGGCGGGAGAAGTCGTACCAGGGAATGTCGGAAACCGGAGGCCGAATGACCAGGTCGGCCATGCCCCGTGTGTACTGCCGCACATGACGTTCTGTCACGTCGCTGATCCGCAGAAAAATGTCTTTGGCGGTATGCAGAGGAGGAGACGGTTCGATGTCCGCTCCCACATCCACCGCGATCGTGATGTCAGAACCGTACTCACTGGCGACGGCCACCGGCAGTGCGTCGATGACTCCGATGTCCACAAGCTGCCGGCCGTCGATTTCGACGGGAGGAAACACGCCGGGAATCGCGGTGGAAGCCAGAACGGCACTGCGCAGGGATCCGCGTGTCATGACGACCTGCCGGCCACTCTGCAGATCCAGAGCGACAATGGTCAGAGGCACACGGACGTCGCGAATATCGATGTCCGGAAGCAGCGTCTCGATGATGCTGTGAATCAGTTCTCCTGGAAGCAGCGACGGTCGGCTGATGAGGTCGAGCATGCGTCGGCGCGTGCCCAGGTAACGGGAAAACTGTTCCCACCAGGCGAACAGTCCCGACGTGGCCGGTTCATCGGCTGCCGGGGCGGTCGCGAACATCCGCGACTGCCGCCTCTGGAATTCTTCGGAAGTGACCAGCCGGATCACGCGTTCCTGGACGTCGGAAATGTCTTCGTTCAGTGCGCACAGGGCGCCGGCCAGACTGCCGATGCTGACCCCGGTGATGTGTTCGATGCGGATTCCCAGGCCGCGCAGAACCTCCATGGCTCCCAGGTGAGCGATGCCCCGGGCTCCGCCGCCACCCAGAGCCACCGTCGCCCGCGTGCCCCGTGCCGAAAGATGAGGAACCCGCATCAGCGACTGTCTCAGACGTCGATTGACGGCCTTCACGAGTTCACTCACTTTCCGCCGGCGTTTGGTCATGACGGTCTGTTTCCGCGGTGGTGCAGCATGAACCGGCCGCGGCCGCCCGCTGTGTTTCATCGGCTGCGGGCGGCCCGACGATTCACAGATTCCATGAAACCTCACCCGACCGGATCGTCCCGGCCGACGGACTGCCGGCGGTCGATCCGATCCGGAATGAAGGCGGCGCACGGAAAACGGTCATCATCGGTGAAGGACAATGACCGCTTCCGTGTGTCTGTGCGGATCAGGAATTCCCGGACGGAATTCCATCAGGATTCCTCGGCTTCCAGCCGCCGCGGCATGGCTTCGAGAAACTCGAAGGCCCCGTCCATGACGCTCCGGGTGATCTTCACTTTCGTGTCGTCGTCGTTGCGCCAGACTTCCCGGAACCGCTGCTTCACCACACGACGGCTTCTGCGGCAGAACGCATCGGCCAGTTCGGCTGCCTGGCGGGCTTCAGGAGCGCCGCGTTTTTCCAGAGCGATGGCCCGGGCGATGGTGGCGGACATGGCGAACAGTTCATTGACGACGTCGACCAGGCGGAACAGAAACGCCTGTTTGCGTTCCAGTTTTTCCCGGTACAGGGCCATGCCGTGGAAACTTTCCCGGGCCAGACGGGCGGCCGCACGATGGATGAACCGCAGATGCGGTGCCCAGCGGCCGTAGGCCGAATAACGCGGGGTGAACAGCGACTTCAGCCACCGGCCAGGATACCACGTGGCGTAGAACAGAGCGATGCCCGGCAGCGCTTTGATCTTGTCCATCAGGGTCGATTTCGGATCGACCAGAGCACCGGCCACGGACAGATGTTTGTCCACGGCTTCGCGGGCCATCAGCAGGTGCATGATTTCTGAAGACCCTTCGAAGATCTTGTTGATCCTCATGTCCCGCATGCAGCGTTCCACGGGCACCGGTTTTTCACCGCGTTCCCGCAGACTGATTTCCGTTTCGTAACCTCGGCCGCCGCGAATCTGCATCGTTTCGTCGATGATGTTCCAGCCGTGGCAGCTGTTCCATTCCTTGCAGGCGGCACTTTCCAGACGCAGGTCCAGCTTCTTGTCGTTGGCCAGATAGCTGGTCAGCTTGACGATCGATTCCATGGCAAATGTGATGGAAGCGATGTCGCTGATCTTGTGGGCCAGACTTTCGTGTTTGCCGATCGGGACGCCCCACTGGACGCGTTCGGTCGACCACTGACGAACGGTTTTCAGACACGCCTTGGCCATGCCCACGCAGGAGTTGGGAATCGACAGGCGGCCGTCGTTCAGTGTCGTCAGGGCGATCTTCAGACCGCGGCCTTCTTTGCCGATCAGATTCCCCACCGGAATCTTCACGTTTTCGAACCGGATGACGGCATTCGCCAGGGCCTTGAGTCCCATGAAGCGGCAGCGGTGTCGAACTTCCACCCCTTCCCAGGCCGTTTCCACGACGAACGCCGAAATCTTTCCGGACTCTTCGTGCTTGGCCATGACGACCAGCAGACTGGCCAGCGTTCCGTTGGTGCACCACAGTTTGGTGCCGTTGAGAATGTAGTGCTGACCGTCTTCGCTCAGCCGCACGCTGGTCGTCAGACGTGCCGGATCCGATCCGACTTCCGGTTCTGTCAGAGCGAATGCGGAAATTTCTCCTTTCGCACAGCGCGGCAGATAGGCTTTCTTGAGTTCTTCCGAACCGAACAGCTTGAGCGGCTGCGGAACTCCGATGGACTGGTGAGCGGACAGCAGAGCGCCCAGGTTGCCGTCGTAACAGCCGATCAGTTCCATCACCTGAGCGTATTCGAGCTGATCGAATCCCAGACCGCCGTATTCCTTCGGAATCTTGATGCCGAACGCGCCCATTTCGGCCAGCTCGGCGACATGGTCCATGTTGTATTCGCCGGTGGCGTCGACTTCGACAGGATCCCACGTGTCACGCAGGAACGCGGAGAACCGGTCGAAAAACTCCGTGAACTCCGGACGCCACTCCGTGCGTTCCGGATACGGATGAATCAGGTCGAAGCGGAAGTTCCCCAGGAACAGTTCTTTCATGAAACTGGGGTTCACCCAGTCCGCTTCCCGCGATTCTTCGGCAAGAGCCCGGGCCTCTTCTGCACTCACCTGAATGCCATCTGACTGTGCGCTCTGCGGGCGTTCCGTTGTGGTGCTCATCAGCTCATCCTCCGACTCAAAAGGTTGTGTGCGGTGTACCCGGCGATCAACGACAACACACCGACGCATCCGTATCGACGACGCGAATCCCACGATACGAACGGACACCCGGTCAGGTCACCCATCGGACACCGATGGCGAATCACTTTTCAATTTTACCGACTGTCCGGTAGAAATGCGAACCCAATCCGGAGCAACCGGAAAAAGTCGGCCAAAAACCCCCGAAACCCTGATAGGGATCAAATGTTCACTATTCTTGGGGTCCGGAAGGATTCCATACGCGGAATCACGGAAGCCGAAATCACGAAAGCGGGGGCACCGGGCAGCCGGTTGAAGGCGAAAACCGGACCCGGTCATCTTTCGAATCGCCGTCGCGACTTCAGATGAGTCGCAGCTTCTGCCGGGCGAAATCGATGGCTTCCACCAGAGCGCCCACATCGTCGCTCGTGTTGTAGGCCGCAAAACTGACTCGTGTGGTCGCCGAAACGCCCAGCCGGTCGTGCAGAACCATCGCGCAGTGATGCCCATGCCGTGTGAACACATTCCGCCGGTCCAGCATCGCCGCCAGATCTTCCGGGTGCAGGCCATCGATGCGAAACGACAGGATGGCTCCCCGGCTGTCGGCAGAGGGGCCGAAGATCGTCATGCCCGGAATCTGCTGCAGTCGTTCCATCGCATCGGCCAGCAGGTGGTGTTCATGCTCTGCCAGACGCTGCACGCCGATTTCCGTTACCCAGTCGACGGCCGTTCCCAGAGCGATGGCCTGAACGATCGGCAGAGTGCCGGCCTCCATGCGGGCCGGATAATCGGCCCATTCGGATGATTCCACTGTGACGCGGCTGATCATGTGTCCGCCGAAGACAATCGGCTGCAGTTCTTCCGCCCGGTCCGGCCGACAGCAGATCACGCCCACGCCCGTCGGACCGTACAGTTTGTGTCCGGAAAACACCAGGAAATCGATGCCGTCCGACCGCACATCGGTTGGTCCGTGCGGCACGCTCTGTGCAGCATCCACGACAATGACGGCACCGACATCATGGGCCCGCTGAGCGATTTCACGGACCGGGTTGACAGTTCCCAGAACATTGGACATGGCACACACGGCCACGATGCGGGTCCGTTCGGTGATCGGACTGGCCTCCGGAGTCATGTCGAGCTGACCATCATCGGTCATGGGCCACAGTTTCAGCCGCGCCCGGCGCTCATGAGCGAGCTGCTGCCAGGGAACGAAGTTGGCATGGTGTTCCATGGGAGTCACCACGACTTCGTCGCCTTCGGAAACGTGAGACCGTCCCCATCCGAAGGCCACCTGATTCAGTCCCAGCGTGGTGCCGGCGGTGAAGGCGATGCATTCCGGGGAATCGGCTCCCAGAAATCGGGCGATGACCTGCCGCGATCGTTCCAGTTCTTCATCGATGCGGGCCCCGAACTGATACCGTCCGCGGTAGGCATTGGCGTAGTACTGTTCCTGGACTTCTCGTTCCCGGCGGATGACGACTTCGGGTTTTTGGGCAGACGCGGCGCTGTCCAGAAAGACGGGACGGCCGCGCGGAAGCTGCTGACACAGGACCGGAAACTGCTGCCGGATGGCGTGCGGATTGACTGGATCGGAGGAAGACAGATTCATGGGGCCGCCCGGTTGCGAAGGGCTGAGTGAGACGGTCGGGTTGTTCGGTTCGTCCTGCAGGATGCATCCGGCGGCCCGCTGCAGCGGACAGATGCCGTCGGGATATTCGTTCGCCTGCGCCGGACAATGGACGGATTCATCATGCCGCGTGGGCCGATGCGAATTCACGAATACGCCGCACCATTCCGTGCAGTCCGTTGCGCCGGGTCGAACTGAGATGCTGATTCAGGCCCATTCGGTCGAACAGTTTTTCGACATCCGTGCTGAGAATCTCCTGGGGCGTGCGGCCGGAAAACACCGCCAGCAGCACGGCAATCAGTCCCCGCACGATCATCGCATCGCTGTCGGCGAGGATTTCGACCCGATCGACACCGTCCTGATGCACCAGGTTCGTCACCAGCCACACGAGACTCTGGCATCCGCGTACCAGATGTTCATCCGTCCGGAATTCTTCCGGGAAAGGCGGCAGTTCGAATCCCAGATCAATCAGCAGGTCGCAGCGTTCTTCCCAGTCCTGCAGTTCATCGAACTCTTCCAGAAGTTCATCGAGAGTCATCGGAATCGCCTGCGCCATGATCGGGCGGACACCTGAAAAATCGGGTTCAGAGAATTTCCAGCGTGGGGGCGGACGGAGTTTCCAGCAGATGGCGGGCCACTTCCATGGCCACGCTGCGGCAGACGTGCTGAAGCGATTCCCGCGCCGGACTGTCCTGATCCAGCAGAGCCGGAATCCGGCCCTGATCGCTGAGTTCCCGGATGCAGGCCTGAATGGGAATTTCTCCCAGGAAAGGCACCTGGAGTTCTTCTGCCACCCGGGCCGCGCCGCCGCGACCGAAGATTTCGCCCGTCATGTTTTCCACGAATCCAAGTACCGGAACGTTGACTTTTCGGTACATGTCGACGGCCTTCACGGCATCCAGCAGAGCCACCTGCTGAGGAGTGCACACAATGACCGCCCCGGCCAGTCCCACCAGCTGCGACAGCGTCAGAGACACATCGCCGGTGCCTGGCGGCAGGTCGATGATCAGATAGTCCAGTTCTCCCCAGTCGGTGTCCTTCAGAAACTGAGTCAGGGCCTTGTGCAGCATGGGACCGCGCCACACGACCGACTGCCCGTCTTCCATGAAAAATCCCATCGACATGAGCCGGATTCCGCCCACATCGATCGGTTCGATCCGCACGATTTTCCGCCCGTCCGGCCCCTGCAGTTCTTTGGCCGCCGGCTGCCCGTCCGCTCCCATCATGTGCGGAATGCTGGGGCCGTACACGTCGGCATCCATCAGCCCCACACGGCATCCGAAGGATTTCAGTCCGGACGCCAGAGCGGCGGCGACCGTGCTTTTCCCCACGCCGCCTTTGCCGCTGCCCACCGCGATGATGTTGTGCACGTTCAGACCGATGCGGCCGCCCGCATCGCGGCCCCGCACGGTCGGATGGATGCGGACGGTGACTGATCGCCCGGCGGCTGCTTCATCCTGCAGTTCTTCCTGAATGAGAACCTTCAGTCGGTCGGGGTCCGGGTAGGCCGGTGTGAGCAGTTCCACGTCAATGGCAATGCCGTCGTCGGAACAGCAGACGTCGCGAATCTGACGCAGGTCGCCCAGCGAACGCTTCAGTTCCGGATCGACGACCTGGCTGACGCGGTGACGAATTTCATCCACAGTGGCCATGTAAACGGGACTTCCTGGCGAAAACAGCAGCAGAACAGACGTAACCGGCAGACGCCTGTCTGCGCGGATTCATCCGAAATCCTAGGCCGCCGTGCCCGCAGTTCAACATCGGACGCGCACGAACTGATCCGATTCGCCAGGTCGGGATGAGACCGCAGATGAAGGACCTGAATGTCCGGTTTGTTTCCTGATCCGGTCGTGTTTCCCGCGGCGCTTCCGGCCCCCGGTTTCAGGAAGCCGATGACAGAACGGCCGATCGGGACTCGTTCTCCACAACCTCGAATCCCACGGGGGTCAGGTCGTCCTCATGACCATTGTAGTTGATCGTGATTTCTTCTCCCGCCGCAATGTCTCGCAAAGCGGTGAAGATCTTCGTCTGCCGACCTTCGTCGTCGTAGCGGGCGTTGGGACGATACGAATGGTTATAAATCGATCCGTAGCCCAGCGCCAGAGCGACCGTGCCGCGTCCCCAGTCGAACACATAATGGGCCAGAACCGGGTTGTCGGCAGATTCAAGGACTTCTTCTGCGGGAATCACGATCACAGGAACACGCTCGAAAACCGTCCCCGCGGGAATGTCCTGACGAGCGAACACACCGCGTCCTTTACGCGGCACGCGTTTGACTTCGATCCATGGTGATGGCTGAAACGGCACGCAGCAGGACTCCTCAGTTCTTTCCGTCAGACGTTCACGCATCTCCGGTTCGGAACGGCAGGTGATTCCGGAAACCCGGAGGCCCTTCCAGGCGGGCCGGTTGGTCTCGACAGCCGCCGGAATCGGGCCGAGCTTTTAGCGAACGGAAAAACCGAATGCATGTGTCCGGCGGCTGCTTCCTGTAGAATTCGAAAATGGATCGCCCCCCGGCCGGTCAGGTCGCCCTCGGCCGGCCGCTCTGGTCAGCCGCGCTGTTTTCGTTCAGTCACCAGGTCCCGTGTTGTCTTCCGGTCTTTTTTCGCCACTCGGTTCGACGGTCGCATATGTCGCCTGCTGAAAAAATCCCTCACGTGCAGCGCGTGGCGCAACTGCTCGATTCCTACGAACTCTGGCTGAAACGGCCTCTCATTTCCCGCACCACGCCGGAAGCAGATGCCCGCTGTCTGGATGCTGCACCTTTTGTTGTCGTGGCGCACGGAACCCAGGACGACCCGCTGCTGGATTACGGCAATCAGGCGGCACTGCGGCTGTGGGAGATGCCGGCCGATCGGTTTCTCGGTACGCCGTCGCGGCTGACGGCCGAGCCGGTGCATCGGGCGGAACGTGCCCGGCTTCTGGAACGCACCCGACGCGACGGTTTCATCGACGACTATTCCGGAATCCGCATCACGGCCGCAGGCCGACGGTTCCGCATTCATCGGGCGGTTGTGTGGAACGTCCTGGATGCCGCCGGCCGGCCGGCCGGTCAGGCCGCCACATTTTCCGAATGGACCTGGCTGGATGAACAGGCAGATCAGAAGAAAGATAAGGAGCAGCCGGCATGAAACCTTCTGCTTCCTCTTTCCGCACCGATCCTGTCTCGCCGCCGGCGGGTCCTGCTGACAGGCTGGACGATCGGATCCGCCGGATCATGGATGCCGCGATTCCCGACTGGACAACAGTTCGTTTTGCCTTTCTGGAACCGTCCTCCAGGTGGGCTCCGGCCGTCCAGACGGAACTGACGCGGCAGCTTCGCAGCCGTTCCGACATCCGGCTGAAGGAATCGGCACGGTCTTTGTCTGTCCGGTGTGATTCGTACGAGTCGGGCCGTGCTCTGCACCGAACGCTGCAGACAGACGGCTGCCGCGGTATCGTTCTGGTGATGGAAGATCAGGGGCGTGATATTCTTCTTCTGCTGGGACGACTTTCCCGACTGTGCCGTCCCGCTCCACCGGTCCTGGTTCTCATTCCGCCCGCAGCCCGCAGTCTGCTGCCCGTTCTTTTCGAATCGGGAGCCGGCAGTGTCATGGTGCGTCCTGTCCCGGATCGAAAAATCGCCGCCTGGTGCCTCCGCGTCCTCCAGATGCAGGAACGGCCGTCAGATCCGGGTGCGGTGCCAGATGCGGGAACCGGGGCGGGAACCGGATGAGCCCCGACAGTCCACCTCGGCGTGCATGTTCCGGCTGAACGGTACTCACAATCGTCTGATCCTGTCGGCCGGGGCGGCTGCGTGGCGTCCGGTCGGTCCATGCAGATGATCAACGGGCGTCCAGCAGTGTGGCGATGGCCTGCATGAGAACGCCTTCCACGGTGGGCGCGACCCGGGAACTGCGGGGGCTGGTTTCGTAGCCGCCCTGGCTGTAGGCGATTTCGGTTCCGATATAACCGGGAGCGTATTCGCCGTAGGCCGCCATGGCGACGAACAGATCCGGACGGAGTCTCCGGGCATTGAGCTGGTATTCGACGAACAGTTCACCGGGCAGGTGCAGGATCCGGGCCCGTCCGACACTCAGGCAGCCCACGGAAATCGGAATCTGATCACGGCAGCGCTGCAGCCATGCCAGCGAGACAGCCGCGTGGAATCGTTCGTTCGGTTTCAATGACGCATCGCGGATGCGGGCCGTCAGTTCCTGTTCATTCAGATGTTCCGCCGGCGGCAGCAGAACCGGAACGGATTTCCAGACGACGTCCGGAGCATCGATGGGAAACCGGACAGTGGCCTCCCAGGCGCGCCGCATGCCCTCGGCAACGCGATCGGCAAGAACCTGTCGGTTTTCCGGTGCCCCGTCGTTCCACTTTCCGGCGCCAATGTTGCCTCCGGCTCCATTGAAATGGATGTGGGGCACGCCGGCTTCCTCCTGCCGGGCGTTGCGGGCCATGCCCGGAAAGTCGGGATTGGCCAGTCCCGTTCGGTAATAACTCTGAGGGTGTGTGGCGTAGTACGTCAGTGCCACCAGGGGCTGCGATCCGTTCCAGAAGCTGACCATTTTCAGATGCGGGTCGATGGTGCCGGCCGGAAAGGCCCGGATTTTCGGATCCGCCGTGGCGGTGAACCGCGTGTACTGCACTTTGCCGTCGGGGCCCAGGATCCGGCGGTTGGAGGCCACTTTGTCCACTCGACCGTCTCCCAGACCTGCGTGAGTGACCGGCTGCGCGGTCTGCTGAGCCCGGACAACGGCCGCTGCCGCACGCTGAATGACGTCTCGTGCAAACCGGTCATCGAAGCCCGCGCCGGGAAGACCGGCATCTTCCAGCAGAGCGGCGGCCGTGAAGTCGCAGCGGGGGGCATCGTGCTGATGCAGGACATGAACACACACGCGGTCCGGATGCGTACCGGCGGCGGACGCCAGTTGTTCCCGAAAGACGGTCTGACCGCCGTTGCTGATTCCGATCCAGTCCACCGCAGCCAGCACGATCGGATCGCCGCTGCCCAGAATCACGATTCCCCGGCAGCTCAGCGGCATCTGAACGCCGACGGTCGGGTTGTACGCCAGCGGGCTTCCGATGGGAGGCGACGCGTCGGTTTCAAACACCCCGATCCGCAGGTCTCCGCGGACCGGTGTGCTTCCCCCCAGCAGGCACATCAGAAGCAGCAGGGCGATTTGCAGCGGTCGGTTCATGAAACATTCCTTCAGAAACTCGGACGGGTGAGGTCCACCTGTCCGTGCGACAGTACGGCAGACGGATCGCACATTCCAATGCAGCAGGCTGCGTCTGTTGTCTGCCCGGACAGCAGAACGGACTGTGCCCGGCATGTCGACAGGCGAACACAGCATCCGTGATTCGGCGACCGTTCGGAACAGTCAGCAGAATTCTGCAGTCGTTTTTCGTCCGGTTCTTTTTCGCTACAGTGCGGGCGGAGCTGCGGAATTCGCTACAGTGCGGGCGGAGCTGCGGAATTCGCTACAGTGCGGGCGGAGCTGCGGAAGAGGTGTCCGAGAGACTGCCTGAGCCTGCCGGGAACACAGCGGGTCCGCCGCCCGGAAACACGCACCAAACAGAAGGATTGTGGAGTGATTCACTGGCTGGAACGGCGTTTCGGTCGATTTGCCGTCCCCAATGTGACGGCCGTTCTGATCGTCGGGCAGGTCATGGCCTGGATTGCCGAACAGATCAATCCGGGAGCCGTCGTCAACATCGTTCTCATTCCCGGCAGAGTTCTCAACGGAGAAGTCTACCGGCTCGTCAGCTTCCTCTTTCTGCCTCCGGGGACCAACCTGCTGTTCGCGTTCTTCTACTGGTACCTGTTCTATCTGATGGGAACCGCTCTGGAGATGTACTGGGGCGCGTTTCGCTACAATCTGTTTCTGCTGATCGGTTACGTGGCCACGGTGGCCACCGGTTTCATTCTTCCCGGATCGGTCGTCACCAATCACTTCGTGGAAGGAACGGTTTTTCTGGCTTTCGCTTTTCTGAATCCAACGTTCGAGCTGCGGCTGTTTTTCATCCTGCCTGTCCAGATCCGCTGGCTGGCGCTGCTGGCATGGATCGGCTACGGGGCGATGTTTGTGTTCGGTTCCTGGCCGGTCCGTCTCCAGGTGGCCGCATCACTGCTGAACTTCTTTGTGTTTTTCGGACGCGACATTCTGGTCCGCATGCGCGACGGCCGCCGGGTGATGGCCCGACAGGCGAAGCGTTTCGCCGCGGCTCGGGCGGAACCGGACTATTTTCACATCTGTGCTGTGTGCGGAATCACGGACAAAACGCATCCCGACATGGATTTTCGATACTGCAGTCGCTGCAGCGGAAATCGTGCCTACTGCACCGAACATCTGCGCAATCATGAACACGTTCGTGACGACCAGGACGACTGAATCAGCCGGCCGGCTGCTGCGAAAACCGGCCGGAAAGAAGCATGCGGCGCTCCCGGGGTCGGCCGGTCCGGCCGGCCCCGGGAGCGCTGGACGCTGCCGCGTCGGTCTGCCAGACGTGTGACCTGCCGGGATGTCCGGAACTGAACAGGAGTTTTTCATGGACTGCTTTGTTGGAATCGACATCGGCACCAGCGGTACGAAAACGCTTCTCATTCAGGCGGACGGCAGGATTCTGGCGTCTGCCACTGCGGATTATCCGCTGTCCACACCGCGACCGGGATGGTCGGAACAGGATCCGGAACACTGGTGGCGGGCCACAACCCGCACAGTCCGCAGTGTGCTGCGGCAGGCGGCGGCCGGGCCGGATGGGGTGAAGCCGGACCGCATCCGGGGGATTGGTCTGAGCGGACAGATGCATGGCAGCGTGTTTCTGGATGAATCCGGACAGGTCATCCGCCCGGCTCTGCTGTGGAACGACCAAAGAACCGCAGAGGAATGTGCGGAAATCGAACGACGGGCCGGCGGCCGCAGACGACTCATTCGCATGGTCGCCAATCCGGCGCTGACGGGTTTCACGGCGCCCAAAATTCTGTGGCTGCGGAACCATGAACCACGGCACTTCGATCGCACACGGCAGATCCTGCTGCCCAAGGACTACATCCGTTTCCGACTGACCGGAGAATTCGCCACGGAAGTCAGCGATGCGTCGGGAACGCTGCTGCTGGACGTGGCCCGCCGCCGCTGGTCGAAACCGCTGCTCAGCCGGCTGGAACTTGATCCGGACCTGCTGCCGCCGGTGTTCGAATCAGAGGACGTTACGGGAGAACTCAGCCGCACTGCGGCCCGGGCTCTGGGCCTTCCTCCTGGAATTCCGGTGGTGGGTGGTGCCGGCGATCAGGCAGCCGGCGCGATCGGCAACGGCATTGTGCGGCGCGGCATCGTGTCGGCCACGATGGGGACCAGTGGAGTCATTTTCGCACACAGCGATGACGTTCAGGTCGACCCCCAGGGGCGGCTGCACACGTTCTGCCATGCGGTGCGCGGCCGGTGGCACATCATGGGCTGCGTCCTGTCGGCCGGTGGCAGTCTGCAGTGGTTTCGGAATCAGTTGTGCCAGGAAGAAGTCCGGGCTGCCCGTCGCCGGAAAATCGACCCCTACGAACTGATCGTGGCGTCTGCCGAACAGGTGCCGGCCGGATCGGAAGGTCTCTTTTTTCTGCCCTATCTGACAGGAGAACGCACGCCGCATGCGGATCCGAATGCCCGAGGGTGCTGGATCGGCCTGAGTCTGCGGCACGGAAAGGGGCATCTGGCCCGATCGGTCATGGAAGGAGCCACCTATGCCATGCGGGACACGCTGGAAATCATCCGGGAAATGGAAGTCCCGGTAAAGGAAATCCGGGTGTCCGGAGGCGGGGCCCGCAGTGCCGTGTGGCGTCAGATGCAGGCGGACGTGTACGGACAGTCTGTCGTCACGATCAATGCGGAAGAAGGTCCGGCCTATGGAGCGGCGCTGCTGGCCGTTTCGGGAGCAGGCGTCTGCCGCAGCGTGACGGATGCCTGCCGTACGGCGATTTCCACGGTCAGCCGCACACGTCCGGTCACCGCGTCCCGCAGAACGTACGACCGTCTCTATCCCGTTTACCGACAGCTTTACCAGTCGCTGCGCAGCGATTTCACCGACATCCAGAAACTTCTGTAGCCGGATCGTTCCGAGGCGGAAGTCGGGGGAGCGGAAGTCCAAAACGGGAGCGTGCCCCGAACAGCCGGATCCGGCTGCGGTCCTGAAAAACCAGTCTGTCCGGCAGCCACCGGCATCGGGCGTCGACGTCAGCGGTCGGGTTTCGGTCTTGTGCCCGTTTGCAGCTTGTGTCACATTTCGCGGCGATTCGGCTGTCCGGTGTTCGTTGACCGGTCCGTCAGGCCGATGAGGACTGTCCCGTTCACCTCTTTTCTGTAATGTTATGCGGCAACTGCATCTGCTCGGGCAGTTTCTGTGGCCGTACCGGCGGCGGCTGGCCCTGTCGATCCTCTGCGCCGGCTTCGTGTCGGCCCTGTGGGCCACGAATCTGTCCGCCACGCTGCCGGCTGTGAAGATTCTGTTCGGCGAACAGAGTCTGCAGGAACTGGTCGATGAATCGATCGCGGAACTGACCCGACAGATCGATGATTACACGGCGCGTCTGGAAGAAGTCGATCCGCAGCGTCTGTCCGACCGGGCCCGCATGCAGCGAAAACTCAACGACGCTTCCCAGCAGCTCGTGTTTCGTCAATGGCTGAAAGATCGGGTTCTGCCGTATCTGCCGGCCGACCGATTCCAGACGATGGTCTACATCCTGATCGGACTGACGCTGGCCACCGCCCTGAAGGGATGCGCTTCCTACGTCCAGGAACTGCTGGTGGGATCGGTCATCTTTTCGACGGCCAATGACATCCGGGCGCACACTTTCAGCCGTGCCCTGGACCTGGATTACCAGTCCCTGTCGGCTCTGGGCACGTCCACGCTCACATCGCGGCTGACCAATGACATCACGGAACTCAGTCACGGTCTGCGTCTGTTCGGCGTCCACCTGATTCGGGAACCCTTCAAAATCGCCGCCTGCATCACGGCCGCCATGATTCTGAACTGGCGGCTGACCATGGTGTCCATGATCGCCATGCCGCTGATCGGCATCCTGTTTTACCGATCCGGACGCATTCTGCGCAGTGCTGCCAGAGACACCATGGAAACGATGTCCCGGATCTATCAGCGGATCACGGAAACCTTCGATTCGGCCCGCGTTGTGGTGGCTTTCAGCGGCAAACCGCACCACGAAGCTCAGCTGCGCGAAGCCAACGACAACTATTTTGCCGGATCGATGAAAATCGTCCGCGTCAGCGCTCTGATTCGTCCGGTCACGGAACTTCTGGGAGTCGTTGCATTCACGGGGGTGCTGCTTCCCGGTGCCTACATGGTGCTGAACGACACCGATCAGATCTTCGGCGTCAAACTGGCCCCAGGTCCTCTGGACGCCGCTCAGCTGATGACGCTGTATGCTCTTCTGGCCGGTATTCTCGACCCGGTCCGCAAGCTGTCCGCCATTTTCCCTCAGATGAAACGGTCTCTGGGAGCCGCTGACCGCGTCTTCGAAATTGCCGATCAGAAGACCGCGATTCCGGAAACCGCTTCCCCGGTCGTCGCTCCTGCTCACTGCAGAAACATCTGTTTCGAAAATGTGTCGTTCCGGTATCGGGGGGCAGCGCCGCATCATGCCGAAGACGGCCTGTCACTGCGCGATGTGAGCCTGCATGTCGATTTCGGCGAAGTCATCGCGGTGGTCGGCAGCAACGGGTCCGGGAAATCCACGCTGCTGAGCCTGCTGCCCCGGCTCATCGATCCGGTCGAAGGACGCGTGTGCATCGACGGTGTGGATATCCGTGAACTGTCGCTCACGGCACTGCGGCGTCAGATCGGCCTGGTGGCCCAGGACACGATTCTGTTCGATGAAAGCATTTATGACAATGTGCGCTACGGAAAGCCCGACGCATCCGATGCGGAAATCGAAGAAGCCATCCGCCGGGCTCATGCGGCAGATTTCGTATCGCTGCTGCCGGACGGACTCAACACGGTCGTCGGCCCCGGCGGCCAGAAACTGTCAGGCGGTCAGCGGCAGCGGCTGGCACTGGCCCGCGCTTTCGTCCGGTCGCCGTCCATCCTGATTCTCGATGAAGCCACCTCAGCCGTCGACGCCGAAAGCGAAGTCCTCATCTATCAGGCTCTCAAGGAATCATCCCGCGGACGCACGAGTTTCGTCATCACCCACGTGATCAGTCAGTCCTTCGTAGACATGATTGACCGCATCGTGGTGATGAATCGCGGCCGGATCGTGGCCGTCGGGACTCACGAAGAACTGTGCCGCACCTGTCCGGACTATCTGCGACTGGCAGAACCTGGCGGTCAGACCCGCGAAGCCGCCTGATCAGCGTCGATCCGACTTCGCGCGGAACGCTTTCCGTTTCCGCACGACCGTATCCGCAGGGTCGCATCCGGCCCCGCGAACGCCACGAGGCGGACCGTTCTGAAGACCGGACTGTTCTGCCGCCCGGATGACAGACGGCGGCTGAATGCCGGCCCCCGGTGCTGTTCGGACTCCAGTGCCGTCCGAACACCCGCAGGCATCGAGAGCGGGTGGAGACAGCACGGGGCAGCCGGGAGTCCATGAATCAGACCGGATTCATTCGACGATCATTTCGCCGTTCATCACCATCCAGTGACCGGGAAACGTGCACAAAAACGGATAGGTGCCCGGTTCTGTCGGCACGCGGAACCAGATTGTGAAGGACTTTTTCGGTGGGACGATGTCCGTCCAGGCGAGGACGTCATCGGTCTGCGGAATATAGTGCCGTGCCCATCCTGCCGGATCGCTCACGAGCTGATTGGCCAGCCGGCCGACAGATGACAGGGTCCCGGGACGCAGCAGCGCCCAGTTGTGCGGAACGACGTCCGGATTGTTCAGTGTCAGACGGATCGCTTCTCCGGCCCGCACGCGCAGTGTCCGTGTGGCGAACGACAGATTGCTCGCCGTGTTCAGTGTGACCGGACGGGCCGATTCGATTTCCTTTCGAAACGGATTGTCGACCCGGTCCCGCAGAATCGCCATATCGGCCAGAATGGGATGCGGTCGAATGTCCTTCTGAACAGCCTCATACCCGGGAAACCGGGTGTACGGACTGTCCAGCTCATGGATCGTCAGGAACAGATCCGTCGGATCGTTTTCGAATCCGGACACATGCAGGTGGAGCTGACTGACCGGCTGCAGGTCGGGAATCTCCAGAAACAGACGACGCCCGGACTCATCGACAAACGCCCGGCGAATGGTCAGCACGTCATGTCCCGCAACGCCCTGGTGGCGTGTGGAGTATTCCTGAGACCCGTACGCCGGGCTGAAACGGTAGTTCCAGCACTGAGCAAAATGCCTGTTCGGATCTTCCGCGACAGAGCGATGCAGCGGAACCGGAAATTCCAGAAGAATGCCGTTTTCATGGACGTGGAACGAAACCGGTACCCGCAGCGGATCCGTCGTGCGGCGGACACGATGCAGACAGCCCGGATACGGTGTGTAGGTTCCCCATCCGGCCATGCCGCTGACGTACAGATGTCCGTCGTGAGGACTGAAGCGGGCCCGGTGTGCTCCCGACTGGAATTCTCCAGGCAGAGGAATCACGGCTCCCTGAAGCTGTCCCCGCACTTCATCCTTCAGCAGCAGAAAAAAAGTGCCTGTACCGAAGGATGTGTGAATCATCTGACCATTGAACGGTTCCCACAACGGACTGCGGATTTCGCACTGACCGCCGGATGAATTGTCCAGCCCGCGGGGCAGATACACCAGAGGCAGATCGGGGGCCGCCTGACCGGGCACTCCCTGATAGCCGAAATGCGGGGGCCGGTATCCTCCGATCCGACCGGCTCCGGCCGTCGTCTGCTCGGAACGGTCGGGGCGGACGGCGCAGATCTGTGAGGCCGGGGTCCAGTTGCCTTCGGAACAGGGGACCGTCACCGTGCCGTCTGCACACAGCCCCAGTCCGTCGGGATTGCGAAACCCGACGGCCAGCACTTCGGCCGTCTGCCCGTCCGCGGAAATGCGCACCAGCCCCTGAGCTCCCGAAGCCGTATAGAAACGTTTCTGCGGGTCCCGCTGCAGACCGCAGATGAAATCGTGTCCGGCCGGCGACGATTCGAAGGCGTTGCTGAAGCATTCATAGAAATCGGCTTCGCCGTCCTGATTCAGGTCGTGCAGGCAGACGATCTGATCGCGGCAGAGCACGAAAATGCCGTCTTCATCGATGATCAGTCCCAGCGCCTGATGCAGCCCCGATGCAAACCGTTTCCAGCGAACCGTTCCGGATCCGTTTTCCGGCAGTCCGGTAGCGTGCCAGACGTCTCCCTGCATCGTACAGATCATCAGGCTGCCGTCGGGCAGAAAATCGTGGTCGCCGGGGTACACCGGCACTTTCCAGGGATTGTCCACGGGCAGCCGGATCGTATCGATCACAAAGGGCCCGGCCGAAGTCGACGTGACTTCCGTTGTGAACGTCTGAGGCCACTGCAAAGGCCCTGGTTCCGTCAGATGGCGCAGCGGGTGAGATGCCGCGGGAGCCACGATGTGCGTGAACCGGCCGTTTTCCGCCCAGGGGACATCCAGATAGTCGGTTTCGCCGACGCGCCAGGCGAAGGCGACACGCGGGCCGTGCCGGTAGTATCCCAGATAGCGAAACGGTTTGGGGGGCGATTGCTGTTCCGGCAGAGGCAGCAGTTCCCCCTGGATGGTCAGTCCATCCATGAATCCGTGCCGCACGGCCGACAGCCCCACGAATCCGCCGGTCCAGGCGGCCACCCAGGTGAGCGTATCCGGGTCGAAACACGCCGACACTTCCCGATGATCGCCCAGCCGCACACAGATGCCTCGGGGAACACACAGGTCCGGCCCCCGGGTGACTCCGCTGAGCAGACGGCCGTGGTCGCTTTGATTCCAGTCGTGGTTGGCCCAGGTGTCTTCGTTCTGATTGCCCCAGTGGCCCAAAGCGCCGCCATCCAGTCCCGGGAAAGGAGCCAGCAGGGGAGAACAGTACTTCCGGGCAGCGAAATGGCGGGCCTGTTTCGAGTAAAAATCGTAGATGCGATCCCGATTGACCACGTGCCGGTGATGCGGATGCCATTCCGGGTGCAGCGGCTGCTTCGTCCAGTCGAATGTCGCGGGCGCATGGCCGACGGCATGGCTGAGAACCACATCGATCAGTTCTGCATCGGGGGCGTCTTTCTGTCCCAGACTGCTGAGCAGACGAACGACGTCGAGCAGATTCTGCCGAGACAGGGTCGTTGACAGAGCGGCCGGCATGAGCGTTCCACTGCTGATTCGTTCTTCGATTTCTGCTTCCGGCACCTGCGTGATGCGGCCCGTGGACGGGTCGCGCAGGCCCACGTGCCCGGGCTCGGATTCTGTCGGATATCCCTTCATGGTCAGGCCGTCGGCAGTCACCAGCATGAGTGTCTGGTATTCCGGCGCAACCCGGAGGGCGGGCCAGACGATCGATTCGACCAGTTCTTCCGGCTTTCTGAGAGTTCCGATCCGGGACAGATCCGGCCCCACGGTGCCGCCGTGGCGTCCGATGCGATGGCACGACACACAGGCCGTGCCCGATGATGCGAATACCATCAGCCCGCGTTCGGCATCGCCCTGGGCCAGCGCCTGGCGGGCCACAGTTCGCATCCAGGCGGCATCGGGTTCACGTGGATAATCGGCCGCCCGACACGATGCCAGACTCACAACAGTGGTCAGAAAGCAGGCAATCGCTTTCATGGCTGGCTTTCGACTTCCCTTCATCAGAAGGCCGTGCAGACGGAATCCCGTGCTTCACAGGATGATCCGGTCCGCGGGAAACACAGGGCCTTCCACACAGGTGCGGCGGTAATCCCAGGTATCGCCGCCGGTGCGAACCTTTGCCACACAACTGAAACACGCGCCGAATCCGCAGGCCATCGGGGTTTCCAGAGACACCCAGCAGGGAACACCGGCATCCTGGCACCGGTCGCTGACAGCCTTCATCATGGGTTCCGGACCGCAGCAGTACACCTGGGTGCTGTCCGTCGATCGGTTGAGCTCCTCGATCAGCAGATCGGTGACCAGCCCGTGGTGTCCGGCGGATCCGTCATCAGTGGCCAGGCGGACGGTCAGTCCCGGCAGATCGAAATCGTCCAGGCCGGCAGCATAGTCCCGGGACCGGACGCCATACAGAAGGGACACGCTGTCCGGACGCTGCCGGCACCGGCGCTGACCGGGTTCCCCGTACGATCGTCGCCCAAGAGCCTCCTGAGCAACCGCCAGAAAGGGCGTCTGTCCGATGCCCCCGGCCACACACAGCAGACGTTCGGCTGTCGGAACCGGAAATCCGTTTCCCAGGGGACCCCACACACGCACGCGTGTGCCGGCCCGCCAGTCCGCCATCAGTGCCGTCAGTTTTCCGACGACAACGAATCCGAATTCCACGCCCGCCGGATTCCCTGCCGTGTCCAGGAACGTGTCGTACAGTGCAAACGGCCGTCCCAGCAGCGGATCGGTTCCGTCCGTCAGCCGAATCATGAAAAACTGGCCAGGCAGAATTCGACGAGCCAGATCCGGCTGGGACAGACGCACGCACCATGTGCTGCGCGCCATCCGGCGAACGGATTCCACTTCGGCTTCGTGCTGCTGCGGCAGCGGCAGCATGGGCGGAGCGACAGCGTCCGTGTTACGGGTCACGAAAATGCCCCTGATGCATGCATGTCGTCCGGACACTCGAGAACACTTTTCAGAGTCTCCCCCAGTTC
>WFTL01000061.1 GCA_015485495.1 Planctomycetaceae bacterium | reverse complement strand
TCATGACAGTCTCCTTGCCCGATTGGGCGCTTGAGACTCTCATACCACCTGGACCAGTTTTTGGGGAGCACGCCAAACACGCCAGCGGGATCGTCTGTTCCCGACAGCCGTGAATCGTTAGAGTTTCCCGGATGCTGCCGGTCAGGAACGTCGACCGGCGCGCTGACCAGACCGATCGGGAATATACGGCATGGACGCCCGTCAGCTTCGGTATCGTGTGGAATACGGCGTGTTCTGCGCCGTCATTTTCATCATCCAGGCTCTGCCTCTGGCGGCCGCGGAACGTCTGACCGGTTTTCTGGCCGGAGTCGTTCATCGTCTGCCGCCCGGAATCAATCGTCGTCGCGTGGCGGAAGAGAATATCCGCCGTTCGTTTCCCGAATTTTCCGATGAGCAGATCGACGCGGTCATTCTTGGCATGTGGAATCATCTGTTTCGTATGGTGTTCGAAGTAGCCCACATTCGGCGGCGGCTGAGGCTGGAAACGGCACCGCGGATTCTCGATTTCCATCAGCGGGAAGAATGTGTGCGGGCCATTCTGTCGGGACGACGGATTCTGTTTCTGGGCGGACATTTCGGCAACTGGGAGATTTCCGTCAACACGTTCGGCCATTTCGGGTTTCCCATGGGCGTGATCGCCCGGGATCTGGACAATCCCTGGCTGCACCGCTGGTTTCTGGATTACCGCCAGTCCAGCGGCAACTGGATCATTTCCAAAAAGGGCGGCGGCAGCGATCTGGTGCGTTCCCTGGAAACCTGCGGCATGGCGTCCCTGCTTTGCGATCAGGATGCCGGACCGCGCGGCATTTTCACCGAATTCTTCGGCCGGCCGGCATCCACATTCAAGTCCATCGCTCTGCTGGCTCTGGAATACGATGCCCTGATCATCGTAGGCGGCGGCATTCGAAAACCGCGGACCGAAGACACCCGCACCGGCTGGGTGCCTTTCGAACTGGCCACGCAGGCGGTGATCGACAGCCGCGACTATCAGGGAGCCGACGCCATCCGGCAGATCACGCAGGCCTACACGACCGCTCTGGAACAGCTCATCCGCCGGGCACAGGAACAGTATTTCTGGGTGCATCGCCGCTGGAAATCCGAACCCCGCAGGCGCCGTCAGACGAAGCGGCGCGCGGCCTGAACAGGACCGCCGCTCAGCCGTTCGGAAGCATCAGCACACCGATCAGAATGTCGTAGGCCGCGTGACAGCCCACGGCGATTCCGAAGCCGCGAAGAAAAAAGATTCCGGCAAAGAACAGACCGGCGGCCGCTCGAAACGAAAACGTGTACAGACTGAAGGCATCGGCCGCCGGTCCCACATGATGGGCCAGAGCAAAGACGAAAGCCGTGGTTATGGCCGCCATGGCAGCCGCCGGACGTTCGGGGAATTCCAGCAGCCGGAATGCGGTCAAAGCAGCAGGGACCAGGAGCAGGCGAAACAGGACTTCTTCGTAGACACCGGCTCCGATGCAGGACACGGCATGAGGAACCGCTGGTCCGCTCGCCAGAAGTCCGCCGGCCGCCGGTGCCGTCGCCAGCAGCCGCGGATCAGTCTCCACAGACTGCAGACTGACGAACAGCAGATGATGAAGCTGTCCAGCTGCGACGAGCATGGCGGCCAGAACGAGGCTTTCGGCCAGCATGCCGACCTGAGTTTCCAGGCGGATCCGCCAGGGATGCCGCCGAACGATGTGCCAGACCAGCAGAATTCCGGCCACCAGCACCGGCAGCAGCCAGGTCTGAGAGAATCCGGTGCGGGTCAGCAGCGCCCGCAGCCAGAAATCAGCGCCGTTTCGCAGATGATCGGCATCCTGCTGAGACATCAGCAGAACTCCGCCTTCGTAAACGACCATCCACGGCAGCAGAAACGCCAGGCAGCTCAGCGGCCGCCGAGTGTCCTCCCAGTAGTCATCTGACAGCGATCGAGCCGGCGTTCCGCACCAGTCCTGTTCAGAAACACACGACATGACAGTCCCCGCACGCCCCGAAACACCCGGACCTGTCTGCATCATCATCATCGGCCGATTTCGCCGGTTCCATGCAGTTCCCGGAACGGGTCTGTGTCGATCATCGTCTGTCAGGAGTCCGTCTGTTGAAGAAATTCGTTCTGGGCAGAGCAGGGCGGTCAGACAGTTCTCACAGGATCCAACGGCTGTCCGCATCCGTCTGCCTGTCGCGGCCGCCCTGATGCGGCCGAACGGCAAGATTGCCGGCACGTTGCGCCGATGTCGTTGCAGCACGTGGATTCGATCGTGAGTTTCTGCAAAAAGGCAGTCGTCTGTGTCGCGCCCTGTTCCCGAATCTGTTCCCGAATCCGGTCCGGCATCGCAGCCGTCTCCGGATGTTCCGTCTCCGCAGCAGACCTCCCGCCTCCTGGCGGCGGCCGCGTCCGAAACGACACGGTCATCCGATCCTCTGCCGTCTCAGGAAACGCTCATCGAGTTCGCGGAAGGCCTGAAACGGCTTCTGTTTCCGGGTATCTGGCTGCCTGGTTTCCAGACATCGCCGCTGCCGGCCCTGGAACAACAGCTCCGCGAAACCACCATCCACCTGCGGCAGCTTGTCACCGCTTCTTTGAATCATGCCCGGTCTGCAAATGTCCGCATTCACAGCACCAGGGCCGATGCCGACCTGACCGATCCGCAGAAGCTGACGGACCGGTTTCTGCAGTTTCTGCCGCATCTGCAGTCGATTCTGCAGTCCGATGTGGCCGCGGCGTTCGACGGAGACCCGGCGGCGAAAACTCCTGATGAAATCATCGCCTGTTATCCGGGAATTCAGGCCGTGCTCGTCTACCGGATCGCTCATGGCCTTCTGGAACTGGGCATCCCTTACCTGCCCCGCATGCTGACCGAATGGGCCCATCGGGAAACCGGAATCGATATTCATCCGGGAGCCCAAATCGGACCGCGTTTTTTCATCGATCACGGGACCGGTGTGGTTGTGGGAGAAACCTGTGTGATCGGTGCGGGAGTCACTTTGTATCAGGGCGTCACGCTGGGAGCCTGGTCGTTTCCCCGCAGCGAAGACGGGCAGTTGATTCGCGGCACGAAACGCCATCCGACCCTGGAAGATGACGTCATCGTTTACTCGAACGCATCCATTCTGGGCGGAACGACGGTGGTGGGTTCCGGATCCCGGATCGGATCGGGCGTCACGCTCAGCCGCAGCGTTCCGCCGCGGACGGTCGTCACCATCGAACGACCCACGCTGCAGTTCCGGAAGGCCGGCTGATAAACCAGGCAGACCAGGACGACCTTTCCGGTCGCACCAATGGTGTCAGTTCATCTCAGTGAAGAACCCGTAACACGTGTGACAGTCACTCTGAAAATTCATCCGATCACTGCTGAACAGCCGAAGGGGGAGAGGGAGTCGCCGAATTGCGGACATCGCATTCCGGCGGCTTTCGATCTGTGTCGGCCGCATCAGATCGACGTTCGGCCGGTGCACATCAGGGCAGGGCGTGTCGCTCAGACGCGATCGTCCTGACGCGGCGTTCGCTGAGAACGTCTTCGGAAATCACAAAGCCACGGAGGGGGCATACGATGTTTCGTACAGGCATGGCAGCACTGCTGCTCGGCGTGGTCGGCATTTCGATGGCCGGCGCCGCCGAACCGGGTGACCGGGATCGACAGTCGTCCGGTGAACAGCAGACTCTGATGGACTGGCTCCGCAGCGGGCTGAACAGTTCACCGCGGCAGGCCCCTCTGCAGCCGACCACGGCCCGACCGGCTCCGGTGCCGATTGAAATGCGGCCGGTGGTTCCCAACACATCCCCGGTCTCCGGCCCCCAGTATTTCAGTGCGGCCAGCGGGCAGAGCATTCCGCGGCCCGTTCATCCGGGCCGCAACTGGCAGCAGTACCAGCCACCTCAGCCGGTCCACCGCACATCGCCCGGATACTACCGGCCGATGAATACGGTCTGGACACAGCCGCCGGCCGGCCGGCCGGCATCGCCTTCTGCCGCCGGTTCTGCGGCCGCCGCGACGTCGCCTTCCGGAGTGCCCCTGGCTCCGGGTACAGCTCTGTATCCGGCCCCGCAGCCTGGCATCCCGCATCAGGTCGGCGGTACAGCCCTGTCGAACCAGTTCCTGAATCCTCACGAAATGCTGTACGCCCACGAATACAGGGCGATGTATCCGCCCTATTCCTACAAAGTCAACGGTCACTGGCTCGTCACACCGTTTGGTGTCTGGTCGCATGAAGACTGGTATCTGCAGGGAACCACGGTGAATGTGAAATACAAATCTCACATCAGTCCGTTCGCTCTGTTCAAGCCGCCCGTGATTCGCTGAATCGAGATTCGCAGACTCCGGCCGCAGCGCGGATCGCGCCGCCGCAGGATTCCCCGACGAACGGCAGGACTCCCGAAATTCCGCAGCCCGGTCGTCCGCACCGACTCCGGCTCACTGACCCGCAGCCCGATGAAAAAAGGCAGATCAGGAATGAATCCGACCCATCGCTTCACGGCCCTGATGGCCGCCGTCGTGTGCGTTGCCGCAGCCACGCCGTCTGTCCGCGCCGATGAAACTCCCGAACTCGTGCCGGCCGTCGGCCGACGCCCATCGACAGATTCCTTCATCCGCAGAACCGCCTTCTTTCGTGTTTCCCTGTGGCACAGTGACCACGACCGGTCCAGCGGCTGCACTGACGAATGCGGAGAACCATCGGCCTGTCCGGAAGGATGCGGCGAATCGGATGCCTGCAGCGCTGCGGAAGGATGCGGCGAGTCCGCGTGTGTTCCTCCGCAGACAGCCGCATCGGCCGTGGAACCGAATCCACAGCCGCAGCCGGAATGTGTTTCAGCATCACAGGAGGAATGCTTCACGGCGAACTCGCCTGCTCCCTGCGAAGATCCCCGCCCGACGACCGATCCGCAGCCGCCGGCCCCTTCCGCCAAATGCGTGCTGCCGGCATCCTGCTGCGAATCCGAACGTGCCGGAGTGTGGCACAGTCGGCCCTGTGCTGAGGAAGGCTGCTGCGTGACGGGAACATGCGGGACAGCCTGCGACAGTGGTTATGCCGGCAGCAGCTACGCCGCTGGAGCGACATGCAGCACCGGATGCGGATGCGGCTGTCCCGGCAACGGCTGCAATACCGGCTGTCTGGGCCGCATGTTCGGCGGTCGCGCTGCGAGCTGCAGCTGCGATGTCTGCGATTATTGTGGAAAAGGGCAGGGGGCCACGCTGTTCGATCGTCTGTTCGGCTGCATGACTCCGTCCGGAGCCTGTGCTCAGGGAGCTCCTCTGCTTGGGAAATACCAGATCACTTATGCCCATCAGCCGGACTGGGCGGACCCGCGAGACAGTCAGGCCTGGGCCGCTCAGGGCTACGGCATGCCGATCACCGTCCCGACGGCTCCTGTTGTCCGCTTCACGTACAACTACAGTCACGGGACACCGGCCAGCCGGCTGACGCCGCTGTCCACCTACAGCCCCGCCACAGCTCCGAAATCTCTGTATCTGCAGTCGTGGCACTGATCCGAACAGGCCGGAACGGACGGATCCTTTTTCGAACAACCTGTTACCTGACGTCCCGGACACATCGCTGAGACGGCCGGCCTCTGTCCGGTCGGCTGTTCCGGCACGAAACATCTTCACGGCATCTCGGCGATGCACAGGAGAACTTCAACCATGATTCGACCACTGGCTCTGATCGGAACAACCGGCCTGCTGCTGATCACTGTAACAGCGGCGACGGCCGATGACGGATCTCAGACTGCGGCAGTCGTTCCGGCGGCAGCATCCTGTGATTCCTGCCGCAACGGGACGAACGGATGGACATACGGCCCGGCCGTGTACTACGGACCGGCCTGCCCGGACTGCAGCCGCTGCGGACACAACGGCTGTATGAGTCAGTTGTGTGCTTCCAAAGGATGGCCGGACAAAGGGTGGAACCCCCCGGCTCAGTATCCGGTGAATCGCGACGGCATCTGGTACCACAACATGTGGCCGCAGGCATGGTACGGAAATCCTGGCGGAGGCTTCCGGGCGAATGCCCCGATGGTCTATCAGCCCACCGACACCACGCAGCTCGGTTATTCCTATGCCAAAGTTCCCACCTGGCAGGCCATTCGCATGGTGCCGCCCACTCCCTGCCCGGAACAGTTTCATGCCCGCGTTTGCGTTCCGCATCCCCATGCCGGCCGGCTGTTCGATGGCTGCCCGTCGGGCAACCCGTGTCGAAACGGATCCGGTTCGTGCATGCATGGCGCCGGTGGCAACTGTCCTTCCTGCCGCCGGATGCCGGCAGCCGCCGCCCCGGCACCAGGACCGGCTCCGACCCCGGCTCCCGTTCCTCAGCCGGAACCCGTTCCTTCCGCTTCGCCCCAGACCGGAACGTCTTCCGGATCCTTTCCGTTCGCCCTGGCTGTCCCCTCGTCCGATGCATCAGCAGCCGGCAGTATCGAACAGACGGCCCACACAGCAGCGGATGATTCGCCGACGTCTCCGCCCATGCCCCGAACGGCCCCGTCCGGTGTTCGTCTGCGTCCGAAGGCCCGGCCGGGGCTGCTGGACCGGCTGGGGCTGAATCGTCTGTTCGACTGATCGCCGGAACGGATCGTTCTTTAGGATACGGCAATCCCCAGGCAGCTCGATTCGGGCCGATGTCCGAATCGAGCTGTTTTTGTATCGATTTTCGCGGACTGCGGTTTTTCCGGCAGAGACCGTGCGCGATGATGGTCTGGTATCCGACCACCTGTCAGCCGCCAGCAGGACAGCCGACATGCCGATTTCCAGCGGGCAGGAATACATCGACAGTCTCCGCGGACGCGGTCTGAAAGTGCATCTGTTCGGAGAACGGATCGACGAACCGGTCGATCATCCGGTCATTCGTCCTTCCGTTCAGGCGGTGGCCGCCACCTATGACCTGGCCGCACAGCATCCGGAACTGGCCACGACCATCAGTCCTCTGACGGGGCGTCGCATCAGCCGGTTTCTGCACATCGCCGCATCGGCAGAAGACCTGGTCATGCAGAACAAAATGCAGCGGCGGCTGGGGCAGATCACAGGCACCTGCTTCCAGCGCTGTGTCGGGATGGATGCGGTGAATTCCCTGCATTCGGTGACCTGGGAAATCGATGAACAGCACGGCACGTCCTACCACGAACGGTTTCTCGCGTTTCTGCGGCACATGCATGACGAGAACTTCGTGATTGGCGGCGCCATGACGGATGTGAAGGGCGACCGTTCCCGCGTCCCGCACGAACAGGACGACCCCGATCTGTATGTCCGCATCGTGCGCCGGTCCGATGACGGCGTGTGGATACGCGGTGCCAAAGCGCATCAGACCGGCTGCATCAATTCTCACTGGATGATCGTGATGCCCACGATTCGTCTGGGACCGGATGATCGCGACTATGCGATTGCCGGCGCGCTGCCTGTCGACGCACCGGGCATCACGTACGTTTACGGACGGCAGTCGTGCGACACGCGCAGTTCAGAACACGGCACGCTCGATGCCGGAAATGCCCGCTTCGGCGGCCAGGAAGCGCTGGTCATCTTCGACGACGTGTTTCTTCCGCACGACCGGATTTTCATGAACGGCGAATACGAATTCGCGGCCATGCTGGTCAGCCGCTTCACCTGTTATCACCGCCGAAGTTACGTGTGCAAGAGCGGTGTGGGAGACGTTCTGATCGGTGCGGCCGCCGCAGCGGCCGACTTCAACGGAGTTCCGCAGGCCTCCCACGTGCGCGACAAACTCGTGGAAATGACCCATCTGAATGAAACGATCTACGGCACGGGCATCGCATCGAGCTGGCAGGCGGAACCGATGCGCAGCGGCGTGTGGCTCAACGATCCCATGCTGGCCAACGTGTGCAAGCACCATGTGACCCGGATGCCCTACGAAATCAGCCGACTGGCGCAGGATCTGGCCGGCGGTCTCATGGTCACCATGCCGTCAGAACGAGACTTCCGCGATTCGGAAATCGGACCGCTTCTGGAAAAATATCTCAAAGGACGCTCCGATGTGAGCACCGAAGCCCGTCTGCGCATTCTGCGACTGATCGAAAACATGACTCTGGGACGCAATGCCGTCGGGTATCTGACCGAATCGATGCACGGAGCCGGATCGCCGCAGGCGCAGCGGATTCAGATCGCCCGGGAAATGCAGATGGACGTCCGCATGGCTCTGGCCTGCATTCTGGCAGACGTTCCGGAATCCGACCGAATTCCGCTGCCGGACAAACTGTCCGGATATTTCGCCAGGGTGTTCGCATCTCCGGACGCGGCCGGTTCGGCGTATGCTTCGGATCCGTCCGCCTCCTCAGGCGGCTCCCAGGCGGCAGCGCCTGCTGTCAGTCCAGAATGAGCGGACCATCCGGTTCGCCGTCCGGTCGGCGTGTTGAACGTCCCGGTGCGACCGACTTCTGTTCCGACGACCGGGACAGGACCGGATTTTTCGATCGTCGGCGGCGTGCGGTTTCCGGGTCTGTGTCCTTCCGGCGCCGGCTGCGCGATGGAACCCAGGTGCTGCTGCTGAGCAGCCGCAGTTCCCGCAGTTCTTCGGCCGTGGCCGGCCGATTCTGACCAGGACGGCTCGGATCGTGCGGCCGCAGGATTTCCGGAGTGTAGTCCACGGCCCGCTCACTGTCGGCCCGTTCGCGAAACAGGGAATGCCAGAATTCCAGTCCGCTGCCCGGACGCGGCATCCGGATCCCCAGGGCGGTGCTGAGAAAAAACAGAGCTGTTGCGACAATGCCCGCTTCGACCCAGATCGAAGGCCGCGGCTGACTGACCAGGTACAGCACCAGGCAGATGGTCATTCCCAGCACCACCACCACACTCGTGGCGAACAGGCTGCCCAGATCGTTGCGATGACTGCGTCGCGACCGTCGCATCGAAGACTCCTGACAGGAACGCGGTCATGCTAACAGATCGTCCGCGTCCGGTCGAACCGGATCCTTACACCCGACGCCCGGACCCCCGGCCCGGAGAACGTTCGGGCGTCCAACGAACATCATCACAAAGCCGGTTCGGCGGCAGCGGCCAGTTCGGCCAGCATGAGCTGGATGGTTTCGATCAGTTCTTCATCGTCCTTCAGACCGGGAAACTGCGTCTGCGGATACGCGGCCAGCAGCACAGGGCGGATGTCGGCCGGCTTCTCGTGCAGCAGAACCGCCACCAGGAACGCCACGACGTTCTGCTGTTCCCGCTCCAGATGAAACACGCGGTCGCGCGTCAGTGTTCGAATGTCGGCGGCCGCGATTTCCACCCCGTCATCGTCATCCTCAGCCGCCTTTTCCAGTACCGCATTTTCGGCCAGTTGATGTCCGGCTCTGGCAGTCGAACCGGCCAGCACGCGCATCACGCTGTCCCAGTGTTCTCCGGCTGCCGCCACGGCCCGCACGTCTTTCCGGTAGTAACGGCGCATCAGGTCCAGCTGCTGCTGAAGCTGATCCAGACGCGTGGTTCGCCCCGGTTCCAGATTTTCGCTGTCCAGCCGTCCGGCGACCGTCCGGCGACTGCGTTCCCAGCCGGGATAACGGCGTTCGTACTGCGACAGAGCCGCCGCGAGTTCCACATTTCCGTACGACGTCCAGAATCGCCGCCGCGGTTCACGCACCACTTCCCGGCCCAGCACCTGTTCCCGGTGCCGCCGTCCGGTTTTCAGCTGATGCAGTTCGCGGACGGCCAGAACCAGGTCGCCCTTCTGAGTGCGCACGCCTTCGCAGACCGACCGCGTTCCTTCACCGGACACGACCGTCAGTTGTCCCAGAGGCACATAGTACCCTTCACTCATTCGGAAGACCGCCAGACGATGATCCGGACGCACCGTGTGAGCGGTTCCCAGATCGATCACGCACAGACTGTTTTCGGACCGCAGAACCGAACCGGCCACATACACGATTTCAGAACGATCCTCCGGCAGCAGATCGTCCGCCGGCAGATTTGAAGCGGAAAGGACGGCGCAGAACGTCGTGAAACAGACAGGCAGGAAACAGCGCATTGACATCTTTTTCTCCGAACAGAAGCCAGCCTGATCCTACTGTGACGCACCGGAACGCACCAAACAGAAAATCCGCACCTGGCATTCCAGTGAGGAAACATGAGACGTTTCTGACCGGATCCGGATGGTTACGGGATCCGCTTTCCTCCCCCGTCACCGGCGTTTTCCATCTGCAGGGCGATGCGGGCCACTGTGTTCAGGCGAATCAGCACGGTTCCGCAGCGCATCACCAGAAGAGCGGCAAACAGAATCGTTCCGGCCTCGAAAATCTGCCGCTGATCCACAAAACGGAAACTCGTTCGGATGATGTACAAAGACACCGCAATCAGGGCCCAGCCCGCCATTTCTCTCAGCCAGAAAAACATGTGTTCCCTTTCCTTCCCTTGTGGTGGACCCCGGTTTTCGGACTGGCGTGTTGGCGTGCTCCCCAAAAACTGGTCCAGATGTTATGAGAGTCTCAACGGCCGAATCGGTCAAGGAGACTGTCATGAAACGAAGACGACACGAATGGTTTCCGGTTTCGGCACGTGGTTTTGTTGAGACGTCAGGTGCGGGCATGTACGATGGTTTTCGTACTGCAGGCCGTTTTCGTGGTCCGTCGGCAATGAACGTTTTGACAGCCGCCCGTCCGGGCAGCGATGAAGACAGATCCGGTCTGCTGTTCGGCCGCAGCATCCGCTGCGGGCGTCTGAGGCGTTTTGGACAGGCGATCGCCGGGCAAATCCGGAGCGCGCGGACGGCCGTTTTGCTGCTGCTGATGACGCACGCCGGGCTGCTCGCGTATTCGGCGACGCGGCACAGTCCGACGATCGACGAACCGGGGCATCTGGTTGCGGGGCTGAGTCACTGGAAGTTCGGGCGGTTCGAGCTGTACCGCGTCAACCCGCCGCTGGTGCGCATGATCGCGGCGCTGCCGGTGATGGCGGCCGGTTATGAAGAAGACTGGAGCGGCTTTTACGAACATCCCGGTGCCCGGCCCGTGTTCGGGATGGGAGGAGACTTCATCGAAGCCAACGGGGAGCGATCGATCCGGCTGTTCACGATCGCCCGCTGGGCCTGCATCCCCATCAGTCTTGCCGGCGGCCTGTTCTGTTTTTTCTGGTCGCGTGAACTGTGGGGCAGCAGTGTGGCCGGTCTGGTGTCGCTGACGCTGTGGTGTTTCGAACCGAACATTCTGGCCCATGGGGAACTGATCACGCCCGACTGCGCGGCGACATCGTTCGGTCTGGGAGCGGGTTACTTTTTCTGGCGCTGGCTGAAAAAGCCGTCGTGGGGGCGGGCGCTGGCGGCGGGACTGCTGCTGGGGATTGCGGAACTGAGCAAGATGACGTGGGTCATCCTGTTTGGTCTGTGGCCGCTGCTGTGGCTGTTCTGGACGGTCAGTGAAAGACGGCGGATTTCCAATGCAGCCGCGGATGCGGCTGCTGACGGGGCATCGTTCGATTCTCCGCCTTTTTCCCGCTCCCGCATCGCTCAGATGGCAGCTATTCTGCTGCTGGGCCTGTACGTGCTCAACCTGGGCTACGGTTTCGACGGTACCTTCACGCGGCTGAAGGATTTCACGTTCGTCAGCAGTGCTCTGACGGGAGAACCAAAGCCCGGCACGCGGGGCAACCGTTTTTCCGATACGCCGCTGGCGGGGCTGCCGGTTCCCGTTCCCAGGCAGTATCTGCTCGGCATGGACGTGCAGAAGCGGAACTTCGAACACTGCAGCGAGCCGTCCTATCTGCGGGGCGAATGGAAGGACGGCGGCTGGTGGTACTACTACATTTACGGCCTGGCCGTGAAGACTCCCCACGGCACTCAGTTTTTGCTGCTGCTGGCGATGATCACGCTGATCGGCCGCCACTGGAAGCGATCCGGCAGCACGTCTCAGGGTTCCGGTCTGAGTGCGGCCGGGGCCGCCTGGCGCGATCTGATCGTCCTGCTCTGTCCGGCCATCGTCGTTCTGGTCCTGGTCAGCTCGCAGCTCGAATTCAACCACCACGTGCGCTATGTTCTTCCCGTGCTGGGTTTCGTGTTCGTGTTCATCGGCAGCGTGGCCGCCGGCGTCCGGACCACAGCGCCGGCGTGTGGCGGTGGCCATGATAGCGGAACGGTGCAAGCCGTCCGTTCGGTGCGCGGGTGAGTGTACTCGCCGGAGGCCTTTCGGCCTTCCGCCGTGATTTCCGGTCGCATCGGGAAACTTGGCACGCCGGATCCAGGAGCGGATCACCGCCGATCCGGCAGTCCGGGAGACGCTGGTATGCGATCGCGCGAACAGTCGCCAGAACACCATGGCGTATTTTTCGAAACACTTTTCTCGATTCGTGACATTTTTCCCTGACGACGACTTGAATTTCTGCGGGGGGGGTACAATCGATATTCAGTTGTGAGAGGCTGTTTCCGCAGGGTTCCTGGTGCATCGTGCGGACTTCTGATCTGATTCTGTCATGCGTGGTCTTTACGGTGTCACGGTTGTTGTCGCTCTGCTGGCCACTGTCGGCAGCACGCTGTCCGTCTACCCGCACCAGCTCGCCTACTTCAACGAACTGGCCGGCGGTCCGGAGAACGGATACAGGCATCTGCTGCACAGCAATCTGGACTGGGAGCAGAACGGCCTGCTGTATCGGGAATGGATGGAAGAGAATGGAATCCATCCGGACGAGGTCGAGAATCATGCCTGCGATCTGTCGATGTGGCGTTCAGCCGGTGAAGGGAAAGAACGCGGGCGGAGGCTTCAGTGGGTCTTTGTGTCGGCCAGTGAGCTGATGAAGAAAGACAGTTCCTGGCGGGAGCGTCTGGACGATCAATCGGTTCGTCGGGTGGGATATTCGTTGTGGGTGTTCCCTCTGGAAAGTCTTTCTTCGCGGCGTGCGGAACGCCGCGAGATTGTGGACTGAAGTGTTGCGGCAACCCGGCTGCGAGGGTGCCGGCCGTGTGTTTCCTGTGCAGAAGGGAAGGGGAAAACGATGCTGAGTGAGCGCTGGATGATTTCTGCTGCCATTGCGTTGGTCTGTGCCGGACTGGCGGTTTCGTCGCGGCCCGCGTTCGTGTCCGTCGTGACCGCAGATGACGAGACGCTGCGTACGACGCTGGCGGCCGGATGTATGGGATTCGTTTCATCTATGGGGCAGGTCTGAGCGGACTGCCGGTACGAGGGCGGCGCGAATGTTCGTCAGCAGGCAATCGGACAGTTTGGGGTTGTTTCTGCCAGGCGCACTGTGTTCGGTCACTCGAATGTGCGGCGAATCAGACCTTGAAGCGCACGGCCGTTCGGGTGAAACGGTCGGTTCTCCCCATGGTGGGTTCCTCGAGAACGGACGTTCAGCGCAGTAAACTGGTGGTGCTGCTGGCCCTGAATGGCTGGTTCAGTAAGTGGAAGCTGTACGAACGTCTGCGGAAGATCGGAAGTGGAGAATGCGCGTGGCGGTGTTGTTTCGGGTTGCACTTGTCCTGATGGTGTCGGTTTACGTGATGGCCGGAAGTCCCGTCTGTGCGGAAATCACGGCCGAAGAGATCCTGTCACGACTTCGTGTTCTTCAGGACTCCCTGGAAAATCTGACGGTGACAAGCCGCTGGGAGGAATACGCACAGGGAAATCTGATTGCGTCCTCCGAGGAGACGATTGCGAAGGACGGTTTCGGAAGAATTCGGGTCCGTTCCATTGTCGGCCCGCCGGGCGCATCGCACATCGTGTCGGACAGAACGTACAACGGCGAATTCCTCGTGACCTTTCGTGACGACCCGAACAGGAACCGGATGGGTGCGGAACACACAGATCAGACACGGAAGGATGGGGAGCGGCACAGGACCGCCATCATCAGCGAAGGCCTGGGGGCTGACGGCGTGGGGCCCAACCGTCATCGCAATCCGTTTCACTTCACGATTGGATGGGTAATCGACACGCTCGACGCCCTGCAGCATTCCGGTGGTGACGTGGCTGTGGAATCCGTCGAAGGGGAGCAGGAGGCGTATGTGGTGCGTTTTCGGGCGCCTGAAGACAGGGATCCTTCCGGAAACCTGCACAGCGTGTTCATCGATCCGGCGAAGGAGTGGGTAATCACACGGCATGAAGTGCACGACTCATCCGGAGCACTGCGGTCTCTGGAAACATTCGAATATGCAGCCGATTCGGGCGGTATCTGGCTGCCGAAGTCCGGTTCATCAAAGAACTGGGGGACGTCGGGGCCGGATCAGGAACCCGCCCGTGAGTGGCGGTTCGAGGTGAAAGAAATCCGGTACAATGATCCGGAGTTCGACGACAGCGTTTTCGAAGTTTCGCTGCCTCCAGGGACGTATGTCACGGACAACAGGTATCGGGTGTCATACTGGGTCGGGGAGGCGAGTGCCGTGACGCGGGATCTTGCGGAACTCGCGCAGCAGGCAGCGGCTGAGCAGGCTGCAACGCTTCGTCGCCTGGACGAGCCCCGCGGGGTGCCCGTGGATATTGCGGAGGGGACCGGGGAAAGCTGGCTGTCTCTGCGGTCTGCGCTGGTGCTGCTGAACATCGTGGTGCTGGTGGCCCTTTTGGGTGTGTGGTACTGGCGGAGTCATGCGTAACGGGTTCCTCACGTTGCACTGCATGGCGGCGACTGTGTTCGCACTCATGCTGTGTGCCCCGCCGGGCATCGCGGAAAGCGGTCTGGCGGAAAATCCGTACGCAATGGATCCGAACCGCGCGTGTGGACCGTATTGCCTGTTGTTTCTGAATCGATATTTCGGTGGCCAGGCGAAGTACGAAGAGGTAGCGGATGTCTGTCCGGCAGGACCGGCTGGTACGAGTCTTCATCACGTCCGGGTTGCTGCACAGAAACTCGGACTCTGCGCAGCAGGCGTCGAAGTTCCGCTTTCGCAGATTCTGCAGACGGGAGTTCCTGCGATTCTGCATCTCGAAAGTTCGGATGATTTGAATCACTTCGTGGTAT
>WFTL01000060.1 GCA_015485495.1 Planctomycetaceae bacterium | reverse complement strand
TCGTTCGTCCTGTCATTCATCGTCATCCTGGCACTCGATTTTCTCCTCACCGTACTGCTCAATTCGATCTACTACCTGATCTGGCCGGGAGCCGTTTCACTGTGACCGATTCGGATGCTTCTGCCGTCATTGAACTGCATCAGGTGAGCTGCCGGTTCGGCCGGCAGCACGTGCTGCGGCGTCTGGATGTGACCGTCCGCCGGGGAGAAACCCTGGTGATCATCGGAGAAAGCGGCTGCGGCAAAAGCGTGACCATGAAAGTGATGATGCAGCTTCTGCAGGCCACATCGGGAACCGTGCACTGGTACGGGCAGGATGTCCGGCAGATGAACAGACAGACGTGGCGAAACACACGTCTGAAGTTCGGGTACCTGTTTCAGGGCGCCGCCCTGTTCGACAGTCTCAGTGTTTTCGAAAACGTCGCATTCGGACTGCGGGAAAACCGGACCGACCGGAAGATCGATCTGCGGCAGACCGTACTGGAACGTCTGGAGGATGTGGGACTGGCGGCCGATGTGGCCGACAGACGCCCCGCGGAACTGTCCGGCGGCATGCAGAAACGTGTGGCTCTGGCCCGCGCTCTGGCCCTGAACCCGGAAGTCATGTTCTACGATGAACCGACCACCGGACTGGATCCGGTCACCAGCCGTCGCATCGATGACCTGATTGCCGCCATCCGGCAGCGTCACCGGGTGAGCAGTGTCATTGTGACCCACGACATGAAGACCGTCGAAAGCGTGGCGGATCGGGTCATCATGCTGGCTCCCTGCCGAAAACTGGACGACGGCGAATCCCAGATCCTGTTTGAAGGAACCGTTTCCGATCTGTTTTCCGCATCGGACCCCCGGATCGCTCATTTCGTCCGCGGCGGCCCGTCCGACGCCCCGACAGGACAGATCATTCAGGAATCAGCAGCGGCCTGACAAAAACATGCACTTTCCGACGGGCGATCTGGTCGCCGGAACACACCACCTCCACCCCGGCACCTTCCGTGTCCCCGAACGGCAGTTTTCAGCAATCGGCAGAGACAGTCATGGATGATGCACGACGAGAATTCCAGGTCGGCCTGATGGTCTTCGCGGCTCTGGCGGCCATTGTCGTCATGGTGTTTCGATTCGGAGACATCGGGCAGTCGTTGCAGCGCGGCACACTCATCAGCGTGATCATGCCCTCAGCCGCCGGTGTGATTCCTCAGACCCCCGTCCGCCTTCGGGGAATCGATGTGGGCCGCGTCCAGTCGGTGGAACTGCTGCCGGACGGCAGCGGCGTTCGGGTTCTGGCACGCATCGACCCGGAATACCGCCTGCCCATCGATTCCACGGCTGTGGCCAGCCGCTCGCTGCTCGGCGACGCCGTGCTCGATCTGCATCCCGGGCAGTCCACCCGCACTGTCGCGCCGGGCGACCGGATTCAGGGACACGGCGCCACGGATCCGGCGGCGGCGATTTCGCGTCTGGAACAGCGGCTGCATGCCACCCTGGAAGCATTCGAAACCACAGGGACGGAATGGGCGCTGCTGGCGTCCCGCATGAATCGGATGCTGGAAACCACCGGTCCGGACGGAATCACCACGGCAGAACAGGTGGCCGTGGCGATGCAGCAGTTCACCCGCACCATGCGGGCCGCCGAAGACGCTCTGACAGGTGCCGGTGCCGTCCTGAACGATCCGAAGTACCAGCAGCAGCTTGAGGCCACCATGCAGGCACTGCCGCAGCTTCTGCAGGAAACACGAACCACCCTTTCCGCCGTGCAGCAGGTGGTCAATCGCATGGACACGACCGTCGCCGCGATTCACACCGCCACGGTCCCTCTGGCTCAGCAAAGTGAACAGCTCGTGGCCGACCTGGGCAGTGCTCTGCGGAACGTGCAGGCCATGACACAGGATCTGGCCGCCGTGACCCGCCTGATGAATGCGGAAGACGGCAGTCTGAAAAAGTTTCTCACGGATCCCTCCGTCTATCTGCGGCTGGACCGCACGATGGCTTCTCTGAATGTTCTTCTGCAGAATCTGGGCCCGATCGTCGCGGATCTGCAGATTTTCAGCGACAAGATCGCCCGGCATCCGGAACTGCTGGGAGTGCGCGGCATCGTGCGGGGCAGCGACGGAGTCAAGAACGAATCCGTCCGACCGGCCGGCTATCGGCGTCGCGAATGAGGGCTGGCCGAACGGCCGTCGATCCGATATCACGTGTGCATCGGAAATGCGTCTGTCGCCAGGCGGCAGGGAGGTCTGCATGTTTTTTCTGCGAAGCATCCGGCGGCGTCTGGTCTCCGGATTCGCTTTTCTGCTGCTGCTGAATCTGGTGATGGCCGCCGCCGGATTCCTGGCACTGTACTGGCATCAGCAGTCCATCGCAGAACTGGAATACGTTCTGTATCAGAGCCCTGACCGGTCGGTTCTCACACGCGCTTTCAACGGGATCCTCAGCGCCACCGCTCAGAGTCCGGTCAGCCGGGGCGGCCGGCAGCCGGTTGCCGCCGCTGTCCGGACTGCCCAGGAAAAGCTGGAACTGTTCTTCGCGGACATCGACCGTCTGGAAACGTCTCGACTGCTTCATGCCAACAGAATGCAGATCGAAAAAATGATCGGCGTCATGCACCGGGAGCTGCAGGCCCTGGCCGCCCTTGCTGATGACCATCCTCTCTCCCACACCGGAACGCCGGACGCTGGCCCGTCCGATGTCCGCACGCCGCATGACGAAACATCCGAAGCTTCGGCAATGCAGCGATCCCCTGCCGACAGCGACCTGCTGTTCAGCAGAACCGTGCTGCAGGCGGTATCCCGTCTGCACGAATGCGTGAACGCTCTGCCGGAATATCAGGACCGTCAGAGTTCCCGGGCGGCTTTGCAGAAGGAACAGCGGCGTTCCGTTCGGCTGGCATACGTGGTGGCCGGGACTGCGGCCAGCGCCGCCGGACTGACGTTCCTGCTGCTGTGGGGCGCCTTTCGCTGGATCTCCACTCCTTTGCGCACCGTCACACTGGGAGCGTCCCGGATTGCAGAGGGCGATCATTCGTACCGCATTCCGCGCGTGTCGCGATGGGACGATGAGTTCTCTTCGCTGCGGGCGAATGTCAATCTGATGGCCGAACGCTTCGAACGGGCCGAACAGGATCTGCACGAACAGGTGCGGGAACGAAGCAATCAGCTCATCCGTTCCGAACGTCTGGCCGGTCTTGGTTTTCTGGCCGCCGGGGTGGCCCATGAAATCAACAATCCGCTTTCCATCATCCGCATGGCCGCCGACACCGTGGACTGCCGTCTGCGCTGCAGTCCGGACGAACAGGACGAACAGCGGGAAGAAATCCTGGAACGCATCGGAATGATTCGCCAGGAAGCGGTGCGCTGCGGACAGATCACCGCCCGGATCCTCGATTTCGCCCGCGGCGACCAGAAGGACATGCAGGTCGACGACCTGACACATCTCGTGCAGTCCGTCGTGGCCATGGTGCAGCCAATGCCGAACTACCGGGATCGCACCATCGTGTTCGAACGAAACGATCCGCTGCCGCTGCTGATGAACGGCGCACAGATGAAACAGGTTGTCCTGAATCTGCTGTTCAATGCTCTGCAGGCCACGGAACCGGGCGGACGGGTGGAAATCCGGCTCCAGGAACACGTCGACTGGGCGATTCTGGAAGTGGAAGATGACGGATGCGGCATGTCGTCGGAAACGATGGCGAATCTGTTCGAACCGTTCTATTCGACGAAACCGCCGGGGCAGGGCACGGGACTGGGCATGCCGATCACCCATCGCATCGTCACAGACCACGACGGCACGATTGAACCGGTCAGTGCCGGCCCGGGGCAGGGGACGCTCATTCGGGTGCGCCTGCCGCGACGGACAGCGAAGCAGAACGTCGCCTGACCCATCCGGCCCGCATCGGTCGGGATGCGGGCATTTCCGCAGGGCGAATCATGCTGGCAACCTCTGCCTGCACTGCCTTATACTCACCCGCACAGCGATTCGGTTCAGCGGCCGCCGGCCCGTACGTCCTGTCGCACCTGAACGCTGCAGAAAGTGAACAGCAGGAGACCCCCCGGGTGGCTCGAAACGTGGTTTTTGCGTCGCTGGCTGTTGCCGGCGGCATGATGATTGCCTGCATCGCCGATCTGACGTCCGGATATCCGTTCGGGGGACAGATGATGCTGGACATCCTGTTCATCGTCGCTGCTCTGATTGTCGGCTGGATGGGCATCGACTGCCTGCGGGGGATTCGGCGGTAAGTAACAGGTTCCGGCCGCGTTCTTCGGAACGAATCCGTTCCCCGTCCCTGTGCGGGCTTTCTGATCGGGCGGCAACGGTTTGTCAGCATCCGGGCCCGCGGCACAGACACGGCCGCCGGCGTGGTTCACAGAAGCGGCGAATGCCCGATGGTGCCGTTGTCTCGTCCGTTCGATACAGTACCGACAACCGCATTCGGCCGCAGAATCGCCCACAGGTTTCCCAGCCTGGTCGGATCAGAAAGACCGAACGGATTGTACGGCCGCGCATCTGCCGGACAGATTCACCAGTTTGCCGGACCGCTACAACACAGCGCAGAGGTGACGCCGGCAATTGCGGTGCAAAAGCTCTGAAGAATTCAAGCAGTCCATTCGGCGGGACGATAGTTTCGATCAGTCCCTCGAACTGCATCCCTCACACCGACCTGGAACAGGCGGTGTTTTGAAACAGTGATGTTCACCGCGACTGTTTCATGTGGTTCCGATTCATCCGCTTCTGAGTATCAGCGTGACCCTTCACAGGTCCGAATCTCGCAGCAGGTCGGGGGAACGGCGGATCTCCGCCACTTTGGTCTCACAGCGAATCGGCTGCCACGTCACGGAAGGTCGACGGAACGATGTCCCAGGAAAGGAGACACACAATGAAATGGATCAGGATGTACGGTGCAGCCATTGCACTGTTCGGACTGGCCGCATCGGCAGATGCCGGTCTGTTCGGACATGGCGGCTGCGACAAGGGGTGCGGCTGTGCAGAGGACTGCCAGCCCGAATCCTGCAGGCCGACCATCGCCCGTCCCTGCAGCACGAATGTGTACACGTATCAGCGGAAGTGTTCGGACATCAAGCCGCCCTGCTGCGACAGCTGCGGTGCTCCGGATGACTGCTGTGCTCCGGCTCAGTGCTGCGACAACGACGGATGCGGGCACGGTCACGACGGCTGCTGCGAAGCCACCTGCAGCGCCCCGGCCCAGTGCTGTCACGACGACGGATGCGGACACGACCACAACGGCTGCTGTGAAGTCACCTGCAGCGCCCCGGTCCAGTGCTGTGACGACGGCGGATGCGGACACGACCACGACGGCTGTGGAGAAGGCTGCAGCCAGGACGACTGCTGTGAGATCGCTCAGCTGATCTACACGTCCATGACGGCCTGTTATGCCAAAGACCGCCGCAAGGCCCTGCACAAACTGGGCGACGACTACGACTGCTGCTGCCATCCGGAAATCATGAAGGCCTTCATCTGCGGTCTGAATGATGCCGACGAGCGCGTGCGTGCCAAGGCCGCCGATGAAATCGGTGACCAGCTTCGCGACAATCGCTGCTGCTGCTCCCCGGAAATCGTTTCTGCTCTGACATGTGCTCTGGGCGACTGCGACCGCAGTGTCCGCCGTCAGGCAGAAGAAGCCCTGGAAGCCTGCGGCTACGAAGTCGTCGACGGCTGCTGCGATCACGGCTGCTGCGAATCCGGATGCACCAGCGGCTGCTGCACAACGGCTGCTCCGGCTGAAGCACCGGCTCCGGCCGCCGAACAGCCCGCTCCGGAAGCCGTTCCGGCTCCGGCTCCTCCGGAAGAACCTCAGGCCTATTATCCTTCACGTCTGCGTAAGACATCTTACACGGTGAAGACCAAAGGCGGCCTGGCTGAACTGTTCGGCCTGGCTCGCTGATTCGGCCTGACTGCGGGATCGATCGGACTGTCATGCTCCGCGGTCTCGCTGAAGCGACTCAGAATGCAGACGGCTTCCGGACCCTGTCCGGAAGCCGTTTTCTGTGTTACCCTGGGCCGCCCCGGACGTGTCCGGTCCCCGGCCGAATCCGCGCCGGCCCGTCCGGATGCTGCCGGAAACCGTCCCTGTCTCCCGGAGCCGTTCTGAGTGACCGACCAGTCCGGAAACCCGCTTTGGCGGGCTGTCTGTGTCCTGTGGATTGTCGGCTTTTTGCTGCTGTTTTACAGCTATCCCCCCGACAACAACGCCCAGGTCACCCGCTCGCTGCTCTGGCTGGAGGCCTTCACGCACCTGCCGTCTCTTTTCAACCCGTTCGATTTCAGTCACACCGCGGCCGACGGCATCGAGTTCGGATGGCATCTGCTGCCCCAAAGACTTCCCTTTGTTGCGGCTGCTGCTGTCGTGCTGGCCACCGGCTGGACAGTCGGAACCGCTGCAGGACAGATCCTGGGGCTTGCCAGGTTCTGCAGCCCTGCAGAAAGACTGGTGCTCAGCACGGGAACGGGTCTGTCCCTGCAGAGTCTCTGGACCCTGGCCATCGGCCGCGTCGGATGGCTGAATCCCTGGCTGCTGATCGCCCCGGGACTGCTCAGTGTGCCGTTTCTGACGATCGGCGTTCTCCGCTCGCGACGCGGCACACAGAACCCGAGCGTTTCTGAAACGGTCTGCCTGCCCGACGCATCTCCGGCATCCGTCCGCCTCCGAGTGCTGCTTATCGCGCTGACCGTTCCGTTCGTTCTGTCGATTCTGGTCAATGGCGTCTGTCCGCCGTTCGACTTCGACGTGCGCGAATACCACCTGCAGGGGCCGAAGGAATGGTACCAGGCCGGGCAGATCACCTTTCTGGAACACAACGTCTACACGAGTTTCCCGTTTCTCAGTGAGATGCTCAGCCTGAACGGGATGGTCCTGCTGAACGACTGGAACGACGGCGCTCTGGCCGGAAAACAGATTCTGGCCTGTTTTCAGCTTCTCACGACAGCGGCCGTATTCGCCACGGGACGGCGCTGGTTCGGAACGGTCCCCGGCCTGCTGGCGGCCGTCGTTTATGTTTCCGTCCCGTGGACTCTGCGGATTTCCCTGATCGCTTATGCCGAAGGAGCCGTCACGTTTTATCTGACAGCCGCCGTCCTGTGCGGTTCGATCGCGGTGTCCCGACCGGACGGGGAACGATCCGGGATTCTCGTGCTGCAGACCGGGTTTCTGGCCGGCAGTGCCATGGCCGCCAAGTACCCCGGTCTGGTGTTCGTCGTCGTCCCGGTCACCGCCTGGTTTCTGCTGCCGGGCCCCCGCGGGTTCCGACACTCCCTCACC
Source organism: Planctomycetaceae bacterium (assembly GCA_015485495.1). Classification (GTDB taxonomy): domain Bacteria; phylum Planctomycetota; class Planctomycetia; order Planctomycetales; family Planctomycetaceae; genus S139-18. The sequence continues at coordinate 41,370 of WFTL01000060.1, read as the reverse complement.
GCTGCCCTGATCTGCATGGCTGGTGTGATTCTGGCAGTGGGTCTGTGGCTGGAACGGAACCGCGAAGACACAGGCAATCCCGTGTATCCTTTGCTGTACAGCGTTTTCGGAGGCACGGACTGGTCGCCGGAACTGGATGCTCGCTGGAAGCGGGCTCACTCTCCCGACAGCCACAACCCGTCCGACATTCCACGGTACCTGGCGGGTGTCGCACTGGGCAGCGACTGGACCAGCGGGCTGCTGTTCGCTCTGGCAGTTCCCACGCTGCTGCATCTGCGCCGTTCGTCTCAGATGCGGCGGCTGTGGAGTATGGTGGCGTGGATGCTGATCACCTGGTGGGCGCTGACGCATCGCATCGACCGGTTCTGGATCCCCGTCATCCCCGTGCTCGCCATTCTGGCCGGTGCCGCATGGTCTCTGTTCCCGAACAGACGCTGGCAGCGATTCGTCCTGTTCACGGTGCTGCTCGGCACACTGTTCAATCTTCAGGTCTGGCGCACCGGTCTGCCCGGGTTTCAGATCGGCCTGATGGATCTGACGGCCGCCCGCCGTCTGACGATCCGCAGCGACATTCAGACCATCAACCACGACCTGTCCCCCGATGACCGGATTCTGATGGTCGGTGAAGCCGAAGTGTTCGATGTGCGCATTCCGGTGGCCTACAACACCGTGTTCGATGAATCGCTTTTCGAACAGTGGACCGCCGACTCTGGAGACAATCGGCGGTCTTCCGCAGAACGGCGTCTGAAACAGCCCCGGGACATTCTGGCCGAACTGAACCGGCGGCACATCACGCACGTGTACGTCAACTGGCTGGAAATCCTTCGTTACCGCCGCCCGGGATCCTATGGCTACTGTGATTACGTCACACCGGCCCGTTTCCGGCAGCTTGTTCGTTCCGGTGTCCTCAGCGAACCCACGGTTCTGCTGCACGGCCTCTGGGATGATCTGCCGCCCTCGGACCGCCGTGTTGTCAGCACATGGGACGGTTTTGAAGATCTGCTCACCGAAGCAGGCTTCGACGGCCGGCGGCGCTGGCAGCCGGTGCGGATCTACCGAGTGATCACGGCACCGGATCCGGTGTCGGGCACCGAATCGGACTGACGGGATTCCGGCAGATGTCCTGGCCATCGCCCGTGCGCCGCCGCTTTCCGATTCGACCGATCGCACCGTTGACAGCCGGCCGCCGTGTTCACGACCGGCCGGAACCGACCGATCAGCATTCCGGTTCGCCGGGATCGGCCCGTCCGCAGGTTTCGCGAACGCTGTACGAATCCTGGGCCCGATCGCTGTAGGCCACAATGAGTTCAGCCAGCAGTCCCAGAGACAGCGCCTGCCCGCCCAGCAGCGCGGCAGCCACGCTGTAGGCCAGCAGAGGCCGGTTTCCGATCGGTTCCGGCGGCAGCAGTCCGACCACGTTCATCAGAATCCACAGAACACTCAGCCACGCCAGCCCCAGAAGTCCGACAGCCAGGAACAGCAGCCCGGCTGCTCCCAGAGCATGCTGCGGTCGCCGGCCGAAGCTGATCAGAAACGTGACGGTGACCAGATCCAGAAGACCGCGAACAAAGCGCCGCATGCCGTATTTCGAATGGCCATATCGGCGGGGCCGATGATGAACGGGCAGTTCCGTCACCCGAAACCCCCGGGCAAAAGCCAGCACCGGGATGAAACGATGCAGCTCCCCGTAGATGCGAATTTCCCGAGCCACTTCCGATCGAAACAGTTTGAGCCCGCAGTTGTGGTCGTGCAGGTGCAGCCCCGTCAGCCGACTGACCATCCAGTTGAACACGCGGCTCGGATACACCTTGTGCCAGGGATCCTGCCGCCGCTGTTTCCAGCCGTTGACCACATCGTAGCCGTCGTGAATCTGTCCCAGGAACGACGGGATTTCCGCCGGATCGTCCTGGAGATCGGCATCCATCATCAGAATCAGGTCGCCCGAAGCGGCTTCCATCCCGGCTGTCAGAGCGGCTGCTTTGCCGAAATTACGCCGCAGTCGAATTCCCGATACCCGTGCATCCGATTCGGACAGCCGACAGATGGTATTCCACGACGCATCCGTCGACCCGTCGTCGATGAAGATCACTTCGTACCGGTCCACGGCAGAATCCGCCGTTTCCTGAATTTCCGACCACAGCCGATCCAGGCTGTCCTGCTCATTGAGAACCGGAACAATGATGCTCAGCACCGGCGAATCTCCTGAAATCATCCGGTCACCGACTCTTCGATGACCGGACTGGTCAGCGTGCCGATCCGTTCGATTTCGATGGACACGGTGTCGCCATCCTGGAGAAAAACGGGGGGTTGCCGCGCCATGCCGACACCATGAGGCGTCCCCGTCAGGATGACGGTTCCGGGAGCAAGAATCGTGCTGCCGCTCAGAAATTCGATCAGTGTCGGAACATCGAAAATCATATCATTCGTGTTCCAGTCCTGCATGACCTGGCCGTTGAGAATCGTTTTGATCTTCAGAGCGTTCGGATCGGGAATCTCATCGGGCGTGACCAGACACGGCCCCAGCGGACAGAACGTGGCGAACGTTTTGCCACGGCACCACTGGCTGCCTCCGAAATCTTTCTGCCAGTCGCGGGCGCTGACATCATTGGCACAGGTGTACCCCAGAACGAAATCCAGCGCCTGGTCCCGCGATACGTTGTGACACGGTTTTCCGATCACGACAGCCAGTTCGCATTCGTAGTCCACCTGATCGCTGCGCAGCCGGCGCGGCAGAACCACAGGCTCCCCGGGGTGCTGGACGGCCGCACTGTTCTTCATGAACAGGACAGGGTACTTCGGAATCGGAGCCCCGCTTTCCTCAGCGTGATGCCGATAGTTCAGGCCAATGCACAGGATGTCGACCGGATGCACGGGAGCCAGCAGACGGCCGTCCACAGGCACGCCGGTGTCGGTCCATTCGCCGTACAGATCCCCTTCGATCCGGGTGGCCGAACCGTCGTCGTGCCGCACAGCCTGCACCATGGTTCCGTCCGGCTGTTCATATCTCACGATCTTCATCTGCGTTTTCGCTTTCGTTTTCCGTGTTCTGTCGCCGGCCGTTGTGTCCCTTCCGATTCAGGCACCGGCCTCCGCACGATCCCGCACAGAATGACAGTCCGTTTCCCGTGGTTCCACCGCCGGGCTGTGACGAATCCCGTGTTTCCCTGTGATGACACAGCCCTGTCGTGCCACAGTCCGGCGCTGACACCGTGTCCTCATGCTGCCGCGTTGACAACTTTGTGGCCGTTTCCGATGGCCCGTCCCCGGATTCCGTCCCGACATGTTTCGCAGCGCACCTCCCACGAAAAAACCCTGCTGCCGTTTCCGGAAGCAGGGTCGGAGGGAAGGACCGGTCTCCAGACGGAGACCGGCAGTGCGCTGGGATATCAGTTCCCGCGAACCGGAGTGCCCGCCGGATAAATGTGAATCGGACGTTCGGCAGCAGGCGGAGATTTCGGCGGCACCGTCGGTGACACAGCCTGCTGCGTCTGAAAGCTCACCGGGTTCACGCCGGAATCCACGGTACGGGCTGCCCCCCGGTAATGCAGATTTCCGTTCAGATAGTCTGCCCGGTAACGGTTCCAGAACTGCTGAGAATACGGGTGACCCGGATCAGCCCCCCAGACACTTGTGGCGATCTGCCGCTGAGACAGCACATGGCGATAGTTGTAGGGACGAAAACTGCTGTAGCCTCCCCAGGCAGGGATTCGCTGAAAGTAGCCGTGCAGCCAGGGATCCTGCCGGTCGAACGGGTAAAGCTGTTCTCCGGTTCCGCCGGCGATCACTCCCGAATACATGATTCCCGGCATGCCGACGGGCGTTCCCGGCAGACCGGATTCCTGAGCGCAGGTCCATGGCAGACCGGTCCCGAACACGGCCAGAACAAGCAGAGAACGACGCATGGGAACTCCTCCTGAAAACGCCGGCGCGACAGCACCGGCACCACCGACAACCGACTTCGAACGCACGTCGCATCAATCCGTCCATACGGCCGGCGAAACGATGGCCGCCACAGCCGGTCATCTGTCGTATCGGCCCGCACGACCGGCGTCTTCGTGCAAAGCTGAAAAAACGGCCGCTTCGCGCGATTCCACGTCGATCTCCTGGCCCTGATGTCCTGACCGATAAATTTTAACGACTGTCCGAATGGCCCATTTGGGACAGGCGAAGCCGCGGGAAACCGGGTATGGATAACGGCAGAGCCTCTGGCGAGCGGTTTCGAAAAGCCGCTGCCCCTCTTCTTCTTCTTCTTCGCTTCGCGTTTGGTTTTTGTGAGGACCGATCCATGACTCGAGCGTTCCGCGCGATCCTGTCCCTGGCTGCGCTGTCTTTGACCTGTTCCCCGGCTTCCGGCGGCTGTCTGATCGGCTGCCATGACGACTGTAGCTGTGCGTATCCTGTGGTCGCAGCACCGGGCTGCTGCGGACCGGCCGGGCTGGCTGCTGTGTACGGCATGCATCACGTCGGCGGATACACCGGATACGAAGGTCTGCCGCGGATGGATGGCGGCGGACTGCACGCCCGCTATCCGTATCACAGTTACCGACGACCGTGGGCCCATCCCGGCCCCGCATCCGCCAACGTAACGATCATCTGGTGAATCCGCATGCGAAAGCGGCAAACGTCCGCACCACCACTGTGCTCGCAGCCAGCCGGTTCCGGCACCGGCGGCGGACGGAACCGCCTTCCGCCATCCGGACGGCCTTCCGGCTGCACGTTCCGGCAGGACCGTCAGCCGAGTGTCCGGCCTGCCGTGAGGCATCGGCAAAAACTGCCGGTATGAACCAGGCACCACGATTCCCTGTTTCTGTAACCGGTACAGCCTGGCTGACCGGACCAGGGACAGTCGGATTTTTCCAGATGACCGGTGTTTGCGGTTCCTCGCGATAAGTCCTGCAAACCGGGTCGACGATAAGCCATGCATCGGTGCATTCTGCACCGCCATGCTTTCTGTGTCCGCGCCGCTCAGACGGACCTGCACAGCGACTGCATGGACGACTGTTACCGCGACGGCAGGCCGCCCCGGCGCCGTCTCGAAGATGCGACAGGGAAGGAGCAGCTTCGATATGTCAGCCGACGTTTTCGGTCAGGGCAGAACTTTCTGCCGGTTCAGGCGTGCTGCGGCAATGTGGGCGCGCTGCTGTCTCGGACTGGCTGCTGCCGCCGCGCTGGCCCCGGAACTGCCCGCGCAGCAGCCCGCACCGGTTCCGGATGCCGGCGGCTTTTCTGCCGCCCAGCCGGCTCCGTTTCCGATCACCGCGAATCCCGACGAATTCACAGGACACGTGGACGCGGCACACAGCCCGCATGTCGAACGCATCATGGAATCCCAGTACCGGCTGAATGTGGCCCGCCGGCACAGTCGGCTCATTCTGACGAACCGCCGGATTCGCCGGATTGCCGTCACGGATTCCGAGATCGTCAATCACGTGCAGTACAGCCCGACCGAAGTGGCCGTGATCGGAATGGAACTGGGAACCACCAATCTGATGCTCTGGTTCGAAGGAGAAGAAACGCCGCAGATCTATGAGGTCACCGTCATCCGGGACGAAAATGTCGAAGAGCAGCGGCGGATCGACTTCGGACGTCTGGAACGGCGTCTGGCCGTCATGTTCCCGAATTCGAATGTCTACCTGACACCGGTCGGACTGCAGGTGCATGTCCGCGGACAGGCCTACGATGCCAAAGAAGCGGATCAGATTCTGCAGATCGTCCGGACCGAAGTCATTCGATCGTACGGCCGCTACGGAGATCTCTACGGTCAGGTCGGACTGGCCACCGGGATCGGCACCGTCGGCGGAATCAACGGAATCAACAACCAGCAGTTCGGAGCGATCGGAGGCGGGCTGAACGACATCGTGGTCAACGACCTTTCGATTCCCGGAACCTTCAACGTCACCCTGCGGGTCGTGATCGCCGAACTGAACCGTTCACAGGCCCGGGAAGCCAACATCGACCTGAGCGCTGCTTTCAATAACGGTCGCCACGTCATCAGCACGACTCTCGGTGCCGCGACCGCGGGCGCCACGATCGGCGGCGTCTACGAAAACGGCGACATCCAGTCGATCATCCGCTGGCTGGCCACCAACGGAACCATCAAACTCATTTCAGAACCCCGGGTGACCACGCTGAGCGGTCATCCGGCCAGTCTGCTCGGCGGCGGGGAGTTCGCCGTCCCCACGATCATCGGTCTGGGAGGCGGACAGAACACCACCTTCCGGGGAATCGGAACCAGCATGATCGTTACACCGACCGTTCTGGACCGCGATCTGGTGCGTCTGCAGGTGCAGGCCGAACACAGTGACATCAACGCAGCCAATACGGTCAACGGCATCCCCGGTACGAACTCCAAACGTGTCCAGACCACCGTGGAACTGCGGGAAGGACAGACACTGGCCATCGGCGGTCTGATTTCCCGCCAGACGACCACGTCGATCAGCCGCATCCCGCTGCTGGGATCCATTCCCGTCCTCGGCCCGCATCTGTTCCACTCCAAAAACTCCCAGGAAGGCGATACAGAACTGCTCATCCTGGTGACGCCGGAAATCGTCCATCCGATGGAACCGGATGAAGTCCCGCCGGTGCCCGGATTCGAAGTGACGCACCCGAACGATCACGATCTCTGGAAATACGCCCGGACCGAAGGAACCCCGGATCAGAATGTCTATCAGACTCAGCCGCTCGGTTCCGGCAGCACCATGGGGATCCCGCAGGGTTACAGCCTGTACAATCCGCCGGTCAACGGTCCCGGGTTCCAGCCTGCAGTCGCCGGAACCATGGTGGGCTCTCCCCTGCCGACTCCCATGTCGCAGCCGGCCTCTCAACTGCCGCCGCCCGGTTCCCTGCCGCATCAGATGGCTCCGCCCCCCCGACATCCGAATACGGTTCCGTCGTCTCCGACACCTCAGACAGACCCTCCGAGTTCCACACCGCAGTCTCCACTGCCACCGGTTCCGGAGACGTCGTGGAATCCGGAAACGAAAAAACCAGGACTGGCAGATCGGTTCAATGCCCTGTTCCGCAGAAAGCCGGGCGCCCGCAGCGGACCTCCCGTGTCCACAGCCGGCTGGCGCCGATGAATCCGATTCGCCGGAATCCCGTACCTGCTCACTCGCATCCCGTTCCCGGAATCAGAGTCGACTCATGAACATCCAGCACCTCAATCCGGTCAAACTCGCCGCCCTGGCAGCTCTGACAGGCTCACTGGCCGGATGCGTGATCCCACTGCCGTCGCTCGGACACCACCGGTCCATGTCCATTCCCGACACGTATCCGCTGGGCGCTGTGAGCCGGGCTCACTGGCACACTCAGCAGACCAACGGCGAAGCCACCGATTTCATCATCCACCGCAATGAGTTCGTGGACAATTCGTCCGAACTGACCCCCTACGGACGCGATCACATTGCTGAAATCGCGGCCCGCATGTCGTCCGCACCGTTTCCTGTCATCGTTCAGCGAAGCTGGAACAACGCCGATCCGGAACTGGATGCCGCCCGCCGCGATCTGGTCGTCCGCGTGCTGACCGACCTGGGAAATCCCGATGCCGATCAGCGTACCGTCGTGTCCCAGCCGTATTCCAACGGATTCAATTCGGTTGAAGGCGAACAGGACTACGGGCGCGTCATTCAGTCACGCTCCTTCACGAATTCAGGAGCCGGTGGATTCGGCGGTGGATTCGGCGGTGGATTCGGTGGTGGCTTCGGTGGCGGATTCTGAATCGTTTCGGCATTCCCCTGAACGCATCGATTCATCCCGCGCAGCGCATCGGGATCACGGCTGCACAGGACCAAAGGGAAACGGCCCGGCAGACGGACCTGCCTGCATGCCGGCTGCTTCCTGCTGCTGAACACTGCGGTACTGCCGGATCGGATCATTGTTGTCCGCCCGCGGATCACGATAGCCGTCCCCGTGAAGCGGCCCCGGCGCGAAGTACGGCGGGGCAGGGGACGACGAAATGCCGTTCTCGCCGCCAGATGGAGCGGCAGAACTGCGCTCTGCAGACACGGGCGTTGCAGTCCGGGCCCGGTAGGCGGCCGGTGTCACCGCCGATGGCCCGATGGTCCCCGTCAGACCAGCCCTTGCCGGCCCGGAACCATTCCCATTCTCCCCACGCGGAATGCTGGCAGACGGCAGCCCCGTTGCTCCGGCCGGATCATACGCTGGCGGATTGATGGACGGCGCCGACATTCCCGGCCCGTTCCATGCCGCCGCACCGCCGCCTGCACCAGTCCGGTCGATCTGCCCGGACAGGGCATGACCGGCCGGAAACGAACGCGGTTCCTCCCACGAAGCCGAGTTCCCTCCGGCGTTCGGAAGGGGGCCGGCCGGAAAGGACGATCCTGACAGGCGGCCCGCCGTCTGACCACGCGTGGAAAAACCGGACGGCAGTGCTGTGGGAGACGAAACATGCCCCGGATACGCCCCGGCCACCTGCCCGTCTCCGCCCTGAGACGGCATTGTCGAAGGAAACGGTCCGACCGGATATGCGGGAGCCGCATACATCGATCCTCCCGAATCGGAGCGAACGGCTGCCGCAGGAGCGAATGCCGGCGTCGGGCGGTGATCCGCGGACATCGTCCCGTTCCCACCACCGGCTCCGGAAACAGAACGGTTTCCGACAGGACCGCGCCAGGGCGGAATGGGGGCCGTCTGAGGCGGCAGGACAATGGGGCGGCTGACGGAAAACCCGGCCGACGCTGTTCCCGGTGCCGTTTCCGTACCAGCGGTCGATACCGAATCCGCTGTGCCGGATCCCGGCCGAATCGTCGGCAGGCTTTCCGGGCCTGGAGTCGAGCGAATCATGCCTCCAGGACCAGACGGAGACACCTGATGCCGCGACGACCGGTCGAGCGACTGCGGCACTGCATCAGCGACACCGGAAGCCGGAGGTCCGGGCGGCCTGTGCGACAGCACAGGGCCTGTCGGCGCAGCCGGCTGCTGCCGATCCTCCAGCATGCCCGCCGTCCTCCAGTCGTTCACATCGCCGGTGTCGTCCTGCTGAACGTCGTACTGCTGAACAATACTCTGAAACGTCCGATGCGCCTGGTCTGCCGGATACATGTCGGTCAGGCGGGCCAGAGCCTGCTCCCGTCGGCCTCTCTGAACGTCCAGAATCGCCAGATTGATGGATGCCTTTTCGTAGTGCGGATCGATCTGCAGGGCCCGTGCCAGATACCGAGACGCTTCGTCGTATCGTTTCTGCAGCAGATAGGAATAGCCCAGATCATTGAGCAGGTGCACGTCGTCGCGCCGCAAAGCCAGCGCCCGCTTGTAATTCATTTCTGCCAGATCCCAGTCTTCATTGAGATCAGACACGATGGCCAGTCCATGCCAGGCGGCCGCGTTGTCGGAATCCAGCCGGAGCACCTGTCGGAAGGCGTCCGTGGCTTCCGCCAGCAAAACCGACCGTTCGGGACTGTTTCCCGCCTGAGACAGCGCCTGGCGGCCGCGTTCCAGCCACTGCTGCACGCGGTCGTCACGGTCGCGTGCCGCAGCCGTTTCCCCGGTGTCTTTGCTGTGAGCTGTCTGCTGAAACACCGACGCCGAATCATCAGAACGGCTCACGGCACCGCCGGGCGAACCGCCGGAATCCGAAAGCCTTTTCGTCCAGGGAAGAATGGATTCCCCCGTCGTCTGACAGCCGCTCAGCGCAGCAACACTCACCATCCAACCGCACAGGACCAGCAGTCCCCCGAAACGCAATCGACCAGACATCGGCATTTTCCGAAACAGACAGGCAGCAGGCTGACTCACGGCAGCCTGAACGGCTTCCGGCAGACGTCAGCCCGCCGCTGACAGAATCCGTGTGTCCGAAAAGCGTATCCGGGCCGGCCGATTCCTGCGCCGTCGGATCCGCCCGACTGCCCTCAGGGTCTTCGAAAACGCCCGGCAGAAAACGTCCCTTTCGGCAGGAACTGCCGAGCTGCCCGTCCGGTCAGCATGAACCGGCAGTCGGGCCGTGCCGAAACGACTCACGATGCATCCGCACCTGTCAGCGTCACCAGAGCCTCATTCAGGCTGCCGCTGCGAAACCCCTGCAGATCCACGGTCACCGCACGAAAGCCCAGTGCCTTCAGACGGACCACCAGTTCGCTGCGCACAGGATCCGTCATCAGCCGGGACAGATCCGACACGGGCACTTCGATCCGGGCCAGTTCGCCGGGTTCGAAGCGCACACGAAACTCCGCAACACCGGTCAGCCGGCGGACGGCCGCTTCCGCCTGTTCCACACGGCGCACCCGTTCCTCCGTGACTTCCACACCGTAGGCAATACGGCTGCTCAGACACGGAGACGCCGGTTTGTCCGCCACGCTCAGTTTCCAGTACCGGGCCAGCAGCCGCACGTCGCGTTTACCCAGACCGGCATCGATCAGCGGACTGATCACACCGTAATCGGCCGCCGCCTTCATCCCCGGCCGGTGGTCTCCCAGATCATCGACGTTGGCTCCGTTGAGCAGACTTTCGATCTGCAAAGTGTCGGCCTTCTGCCGCATGAGGCGATAAAGAGAATCCCTGCAGAAGAAACATCGGTCTCCTGCATTCCGGCGATACTCCGGCCGCTCGAATTCCTCCGGAAAAATCTCGATGTGACGGATTCCGATGGCAGCCGCTTCCCGACGCGCCGTCCGGCGTTCGCTTTCTGCCAGAGACGGACTGACGGCCGTCATCGCCACAGCCCGTTCCCCCAGCACTTCCACGGCCGCTCGGGCCACCACCGCACTGTCCACTCCTCCGGACCAGGCCACCGCCGCCGACTGCAGGGCCTGCAGCTGGCTGCACAGACGGTTCTTCAGTTCCTTCGCCCGGTCGATCGGCACCACATCCCGTTCTGTATCACAGTGCGTCATCGGCCTGTTCGCTGTCCCATGTCGTCCGGCCATCACATCCCCACGCAGATCCAATGGCCCTTTCAACACCCGGTCCGGACCACCCCGTATCAGACGTGCTTCCAGCAGGCATCCGGCGTTCCATCCTGTTGTCCGGTCGTTCCCGCGTGCCTGATTTTCCATTCTCCGCCCGGACTCTGCCAGCACTCCTTCCGGAAATGCTGCGTTTCCCCGATTCCGGTGCCTCCGCCCGGCGGTTCCGGAAAGCTGTGTCCGCACAGCGCTCGGCAGGCGGCGGCCCGCAGGCCGGAACCAGGAACGCAGCGACACCGATCCGGCAGTCCCCAAAGCTCCTGGCACGTCATCACATGAAGGATCGCCCGCATGACGCTGCGTTGTCTTCGCCTGTGGAACTTTGTGCCCTTTGCGGCTCCGTGAGAACCGAAAAACATGTGTCAGCGCCGGCTTCGTCGATCATCGAGACTGGTCCGATGCGATGAAGGAGGCTCTCACAGAGGCTCAGAGCCACAGAGGTCCGGCGTCCGACACGCCGGACCAGATGGCCAGGACAGCGCATGGAAGCGGCACGGCGCGAGCCGTCCGGTCAGTGCGCGGGTGATCGTTGTCACCGGAGGGCTCGCGTCCATCTGCGGTGATGGAGAATCTGCCTGCAGAAGTGATGCGGCGGTCCGTGATCAGGACGGAACGACTGCCGGCACGAAGGAACAGCCCTCAGAGGCCGCATCAGGGATGCACGATCGCTGAACCGTCACATCAGCGGCGTGCGCGTCGCGACGCGGCGGTTCGGTGCGCGGAACTGCGGCCCTGCGGTGAAGCGACCGCGCTGTACCGATGGCAGAAAGCAGTACGCGCACAGTGAACTCCAGACGGGGGCCAGCAGCCCGTCCATGATCTTCTGCGTCTCAATCAGCTGCTCGTCCGATCCGATCGACACCGGCGGAAACAACTGCACGAGTTCCAGAGAGAAATCCCGGTCCTGGGGTTTGAGACCGAATTCTGTCCTGGCTGCCACTGGTCCTTTTCCTGACTGCTCCGGTTGAGAGGACTTCCTTTGTACACGATCTTTGCTGCGGCACTTCAGGGGGGATCACCTTGTTTTTCTGCCGGCAGGCAGAGACACTGAACTGGTTCGTTCGCGTCTGTTCACGAAGTGTATGATTCATGCTGTTTCGCTGCGCCATCCCGGTCTGCATCCTGTCCATTGCCGCGGCATCCGCGCAGGAAGCCGTGACCTCTGACCAGGCAGCCTTTTTCGAAACGCATATCCGCCCGGTTCTGGCGGAATCCTGCTTCGACTGCCACAACAGCGATCATGCAGAAAACGGACTCGATCTGTCCAGCCGATCATCCATGCTGCGGGGCGGGGAACTGGGAGCCGTCATTCAGCCTGGACGGCCCCAGGACAGTCTCCTGATGCGCGTCCTGAACCATGACGCATTCATTCGAATGCCGCCGAAGGATAAACTGCCTTCCGCAGTGATCGCTCATTTCGCCACGTGGATCCGTATGGGAGCTCCCTGGCCAGGAGCGACGTCGGAGGAGCCGCAACGCCCCGACCCGTCGCCGTCGGATTCCGTCCGATTCACGGAACGACAGCTTCAGCACTGGGCGTTTCAGCCTGTGTCCGATCCGGCACCGCCCGATGTCGCATCAGACTGGCCGGCCGGGGGAATCGACCGCTTCGTCCTGCAGCGACTGCAGGATGCCGGACAAACCCCCGCTCCTCCGGCGGACCGCCGCACTCTCATTCGCCGGGCTACCTATGACCTGACCGGTCTGCCGCCCACACCGGAAGAAACGGCCGCCTTCCTGGCCGATTCGTCGCCCGATGCGTTCGCCCGGGTGATCGACCGCCTTCTCGCTTCTCCTCGGTATGGCGAACACTGGGGACGACACTGGCTCGATGTGGTCCGTTATGCCGATTCCAACGGACTCGACGAAAACCTGTCGTACGCGAACGCCTGGCGCTATCGCGATTATGTGATCGACGCATTCAACACCGACCGTCCCTGGGCGCGCTTCGTCCAGGAACAGGTGGCCGGAGATCTGCTGCCGCCTCCGGATGATGATCCGAACGACCTGTCCCGACTGACAGCCACCGGATTTCTGGCCATCGGACCGAAAATGCTGGCCGAAGATGATCCGGTCAAAATGCAGATGGACATCATCGACGAACAGCTCAGCACGCTGTGCCAGGCATTCATGGGGCTGACCATCGGCTGCGCCCGCTGCCATGATCACAAGTTCGACCCGCTCCCGACCGAAGACTACTACGCTCTGGCCGGAATCTTCAAAAGCACGAAAACCATGGAAAACCACCAGGTGGTGGCGGTCTGGTATGAGCGACCCCTCGTCCCGCCTCATGTGCTGAAAGAAATTGAAACGGCCCGTCGTCTGGAAAAAGAAACGCAGGGTCGGATCGACCGTTTCTGCAAAGACCGCAGAATGCGCATCGCAGCCGATATGCGGCAGCGGCTGGACCGTTATCTGCTCGCGGCCGCAGAACTGCACCGCGCTTCCCGAACCCTGACGCGCCGGTCGCATGCCTTCACGAAACAGACAGCCCCGTTTCCCGTCACCGGAAAAGCGGTGGCCATTGAAGCGGAAGCTTTTCATCGAGGACACGCAGAAGCCGACACAACCTCATACGGGCGCGACATCGGCATCATTCTCAGTCGTGGTCCCGCGTTCGTGGAATACGATCTCGAGGTACCGGTTCCGGGTGACTACGCTCTGGAACTGCGTCTGGCGGCTGCGGCGTCCAGACCCCTGCGTCTGTCTGTGAACGGAATTCCGGCCGGCCGGCCCGTGGCCGGACAGGTCACCGGAGGCTGGTTCCCGAAGGAACAGCGCTGGTTTCCTGCCGGGATCGCGGCACTGAAAGCCGGGCGGAATACGATTCGACTGGAACGCGACGGCGTGTTTCCTCACGTCGACCAGCTTCTCCTGGTGCCGACCGATTCTGCCGGACCGCCGGTTTCCTGCCTGCAGACGCGTGTGCAGCCGTACGGGGTGTCGACCGACCTGGCGGAACGGTGGAGGCAGTTTCTGTTCACCACGGACCCGGACGAATTGTCCCGTTTTCCGGGGCTGACTCTCTGGCCCCGATTGTGCCGTCTCAATGAAGAATCGTTCGCAGACGAACTGCCGGCCCTGCTGACCGAACGCCCCGGCATCCCGCCTCCGCTGCGATCGGCCCTTGAACAGTCTCAGCCGGAATCCGCCGCCCAGGCGGCAGCCGTCTACCGCCAGGTGGTCGCCCTGTCCGCCGATCGACTGCCGGAACCATGGTTTTCCGATGATTCGCCGCTGTCCGGTCCCGTCCGCCTGCAGGACGGTGATCTGCCACCCGGAGATCGGGAAGAGTACCGACGATACCGGACACAGCTTGCCCGCTGCGCCCGGCAGCAGGCGGGCCATGCGATGGCCATGGGCGTCACGGAAGCCGCCCCCGAAGATCTGAAGGTTCATCTGCGAGGCAGCCATCTGACGACAGGAAAAACCGCACCGCGCGGATATCCGCAGATCATCGGTCCCCTGAATGCCCCGGCCATCGATCCGGATCACAGCGGCCGTCTGGAACTGGCTCAGTGGATGACCGACCCCGCACATCCGCTGCTGTGGCGCGTGATCGTCAATCGTGTGTGGCACTGGCACTTCGGACGCGGACTGGTTCCGTCGGTCGACAACTTCGGCATCCTGGGAGAACCTCCGACACACCCGGAACTTCTCGACTGGCTGACATCGCGATTCCTTGAAAGCGGCGGATCACTGAAGGAGCTTCACCGCCGCATTCTTCTCAGCCGCACCTGGCAGATGAGCAGCCGTCATCGGAAAACGGCTGAAACAGCCGATCCGAACAACCATCTTCTGTGGCGATTCCGCCGACGGCGGCTCACCGCGGAAGAACTGCGAGATTCCGTCATCGCTCTGGGCACCGGACTGGACCTGACCACAGGCGGCAGTCTGCTGACAATCGAAAACCGGCAGTACGTCACGAATTCCGGATCCAATCTGACAACAGAGTTTCTCAGTCGTCGGCGTTCCGTGTATCTGCCGGTCATTCGCAGCGCCGTGTTCGATGTTCTTCAGGTATTCGACTTTCCGGATCCGGCCGCGGCAGCCGGCATCCGTCAGACATCGACAACCGCGCCGCAGGCTCTGATGCTTCTGAACAGTGAGTTCATGGAAGAACAGACACGAGCGATGGCAAAGAAACTGCTGACCATCCCTGACGACCGGAACAGAATCCGCGCCCTTTACAAAAGTGCTCTCAGCCGGTCCCCGACCGGCGAAGAGGTGCAGGCCATAATGGAGTTTGTACAGACGATGCGGCACTCAGCCCCCGACTCAAACGATGACATCGCACTGCAGACCTGGCAGAGCTGCTGTCGGGCCCTGATTTCCTCGAACGAATTCGTCTATGTGGAGTAGCACGGTGACGGTCGCATCGCAGTCATTTTCAGATACGAAACCGTCTCGTCGGACCCTTCTGCGAAAGACGGCGGTGGGGTTCGGTTTTCTGGCTCTGGCCGACCTGCTCACACAGGAACGAACCCGGTCCGACGTGCGTACCGACCTGGCTCCTCGATCGCCCCATTTCCCTCCTCGGGCGCAGCGCATCATTTTTCTGTTCATGCACGGCGGCCCGTCCCAGGTGGACACATTCGACTACAAACCACAGCTCATTCGCGATGACAACAAACCGCTTCCGTTCAGCCTGCCGCGTGTCGTGTCGGCAGAAACCTTCAATCTTCTGAAGTCTCCCTTTTCGTTCGCTCAGTACGGCGACAGCGGAGCCTGGATCAGCGAACTGTTTCCGCACCTGGCCCGCCATGCCGACGAACTGACCTTCGTGCGGTCCGTTCACGGTTCGAATTCCCGTCACGGAGCCGCGCTGCTGGAACTGCACACCGGCAGCGACACCTTCATTCGCCCCAGTCTGGGAAGCTGGCTGGGTTACGGACTGGGAACGGAAAACCGCAATCTGCCCTCCTACATCACGATCTGTCCGTCGCTGACGCATGGAGGCACGAACAACTGGTCGTCCGCCTTTCTGCCTGCTGTTTATGCCGGGACCCCCATGGGCAATGCCGGCACGCCTTCCAGCCAGGCTCGCTTTCCATTCATCCATGGTCCGACAGCTCCGGATCGCCAGCGCCGTGAACTCGACCTGCTGCAGCAGATGAATCACCGCCATCTGGCCCGTTCCGGTCCCGATGCGGAACTGGAAAGCCGCATCCGGTCTTTTGAACTGGCGTTCCGCCTGCAGCGGGAAGCCCCTCTGGTGCAGGACCTCTCTGATGAATCTCCGCACACGCTGTCCATGTATGGAATCGACCAGGAACCCACCGCAGATTTCGGACGCCAGTGTCTGATGGCGCGTCGTTTCGCCGAACGCGGTGTCCGATTCATTCAGCTGTCTCACAGCTACAAGTGGGATCAGCACAGCAATCTGAAACGCGACCACCGCCGCAATGCTCTGGAAGTCGACCGGCCCATCGCCGCTTTACTGACAGATCTGCGACAGCGTGGACTTCTGGAAGACACACTTGTCTGGTGGGGTGGAGAATTCGGCCGGACTCCGGTGTCTCAGGCAGGCCGCGACGGCCGGGATCACAATCCGCATGCCATGACCATGTGGTTTGCCGGCGGTGGGATGCAGCCGGGCCTGCAGTACGGAGAAACCGATGAATACGGTTACTACGCAGTGAAAAACAAAGTGCACTTCCACGACCTGCATGCAACCATTCTGCACCTGATGGGACTGGATCACGAACGCCTCACGTTCCGACACGCCGGCCGTGATTTTCGCCTGACGGATGTCCATGGCGAAGTTGTCCACGACATTCTCGCCTGATCGCCGGCAGCCGCGATGTCCGATCCGAATCCGGACCGGATCAGTCCTGCGGTGCGGACCCGGCCAGCACATACGCCACCAGATCCAGAATCTCATCACGCTGCAGATGCCGCACCGCCCCCTGCGGCATCATCGACACGTCGGACAGAAAACGCTCTTCCACATCGGCCTTCGCAACCAGTGCAGGACGCCCGAACGTTTCCGCCCCCTGCAGCACAATCTGTTCATCCGTTTCCGAAACGACCCGTCCCCGCAGCACACGGCCGTCCACCGTGACGAGAATCGTCTGAGCGTACCGGGGATCGATTTTCGCAGAAGGATCCAGAATCGCCTCCAGAACATCCCGGGCCGTCAGCCGACGACCGGCGTCCGTCAGATTGGGACCGATGCCGGCCAGTTCCTTTTCGATTCGATGGCACTGACCGCAGCCCGACGAACGAAACAGCTCCCGCCCCCGAACCAGAGAACGCCCCGACTTCAGATCGTCGAGATGCGGCAGCAGATCGGCCATCGACCAGTCGCGCACAAAACGGCGATTCGGTTTCAGGGAAGCGATCCATTCGCGAAACAGAGCCACTGCCGCGTCATCGATCCGGCGGGAAACCAGCGGCGGCATCTGACCGCGGCCGCGGCGCGAAAGACGCGCCAGCATGACCGACTGATCCGGATCTCCCGGAGAAATGATCCGCGGCTGCCGAAATCCGAATGTGGCGTGCTGCGGATACTCATCCAGAATCTTCATGTCTTCCAGAGGGGTCGTGAATTCCAGTTCCATCCGCGCATTGCCGCCTCCTGCCGCCACGTGACAGCAGGAACAGTTGACGTGCAGCCAGGATTTCACCCGATCCTCCAGGGAAGCCGAGGGCCGATCGGATCGCACCAGCCGTCTGCGATCCGTTCCGGCAGCCGGCAGGTCGCCGGTCAGCAGACCGATGTGCGCCAGCGTCGCCACCTGATTCCCCACATGGCCGCCGACGCTCTGATAGTCGATGTCCCGGTCCATCTGCAGATGGGTCATCCCGAGCACATAATTGGCCGCCCGCGAATGGCACGACAGACACTCCGCCCGTGACGGGATTCTCCAGGACTGCGATCCCTGTGAAGTGGTCAGGGTGATGTCACGGCCGCCTGCATCCACCAGAAGCGCATCGGTCTGATCGGCATTCCACTCATACGTGTACCCGGCCCATTCTCCCTGCTGCTTCAGAAGAATCCGCGTTTCGATCCGGCGGCGTTTCACATGCCCGTCCCGGGATTCGTCGATCGACAGCGTCTGAACCAGCACGGACCGATCCGGAAAATTCCATCCGCGCGCCCCCGTCCAGTGCACCTGCAGATCATCCGGCACCGCAAGGAATCTCTCTGCCGTCGCTCCGTCCGCCCAGCCGGGTTCCACAACGTCAAACGGCAGCACCCCGTCGGCCATGCGGTGTTCCGCCACCGATTCGAACAGACCGGTCTCGCTGAGTGTCCGCGGGAACACGGGGAGATCTTCCGGACGGTCTGCCGCCGGATTGCGTTCCAGCCGATGAAAACCGCTGTCGTGATCGATCACCAGAAGATCACCCGTCCGGCTTTCCGCGAAGGCCACGATGCGCAGCGGCGTGTCGGCGATTTCCTGATGAAACGTGACTTTCTGACCATCGTGCCGGCCGGCCCAGATTTTTCCGGTGGAATAGTCGCCGTAAACATAAGCACCGGACAGATTCGGAAGCCGGTCGCCGTAGTACACGATGCCGCCGGTCAGAGAACGGGATTCGGAATGATGGTGTTCGAAGACCGGCGGCGTCAGCCGGCCGGGCCCCAGTTCCCGGTGAGCGTAAAACGGATGACTGCCTTCGTAGACGCTCCAGCCGTAATTGTCGCCCCGTCTCACCAGATGCACGGTTTCCCACAGGTCCTGCCCGTTGTTGCCGACCCAGATCCGACCGGTTCGGGCATCGATCGTCATCCGCCAGGGATTGCGCAGACCAAGGGCCCAGATTTCTCCGCGGGCCCGCGGATGATCCACAAACGGATTATCCGCCGGAATGGAATACAGCCGCCCCGGATCCGGATGATCCACATCGATCCTCAGAATGCTGCCCGCCAGACTCGAGATGTCCTGAGCGGACTGCCAGGCGTCGGAATCGCTCGTTCCGTCACCCGCCGTGACATACAGCATCCGGTCGTGCCCGAACACCAGGCCGCCGCCGTCATGTCCCAGAGACCGCCATTCGATGATCACTTCCTCAGAAGACCGATCGACGGTCCGTTCTTCCGGAGTGCGGCCGAACATGGCAAAGCGAGTGACACGGGTGGTGCGTTCCTCAATTTCCCGAGGCCCGTTGCTGAACACGAAGAAAACTCCGTTGCGTTCGTAATCAGGATGAAACGTCATCCCGTACACGAGCCGGTCAGGCACTTCCAGCAGGAGATGCTTTTCCGATGTCGACGGGTCATCCGGCACACGAAACAGCCGCGACGGACGGTCCCGTTCACCTCCCTGTTCGATGACGATCAGACTGTTCGTTCCCGGTTCCCGTTCGGCATAAATCGGACGGTCCCAGGAAATCGCCGTGAAAACCGGGCGCACGGTGTACGGCAGAGGCGGTTCCGGTGATCCGGCCAGCCGGGAAGATGTCCAGGGGATGCGATTCTGCAGGCCGATGGCCTGTTCTTCCGCAGCGGCAGCGCAAACACACGCACCTGCCGCCACCACGAACGCCGGCAGCGTCAGATGCCGCAGCAGCTCCACCCGCCGATTCCGGAACATGCCCGCACAGTACCTCACAGATTCCACCTCCATCAGCAACCAGTCGCCACCATCCGGCACGCAGTCCCCATCACCCGGAACGTCCGACGACTTTATCGTGCCACACGGCCCGATGCCAATTTGTTCGTCCGGCATTGAAAAACGGTTCGGCAGCCACGAACCTGCGTGCATCAGCCGTCACAGGCTGACAGCGTTTTCGGTCTCCGCCCGGCTGTTCAGCGGACGGTTCGGCCGGCCTGATTCCCACCGGTTCCGTCCCCTCCAGGATGTCTTCATGTTTCCGCATCTCGTCTCCGCCACCCGGTTTTCAGCTGTCCTGTCTGCTGCAGTCCTGTTGTATCCGGCGGATCTGCGACCGGCCGAACCGGCTCCTGAATATCTTCAGGACGAAATGACACCGCGCCCGGCTCCCGAATGGGTCCGCATGATCGAACACACGGATCCCGAACTGAAGGGTCTCAGGACACCGGCCGGAATCCACGTGGAGATCGTGGCCCGGGAGCCACTCGTGGTCGACCCGGTCGGCATGACGTTCGCCGACGACGGGTCGCTGTACGTTCTGGAATGGCGGGAAGCCACCGAACAGGTCGACACGACCTACGAAGTCCATTATCAGGACGGCACCACCGCCACCGTCAACCGCAAGACGAAAAACGTCCCGGATGAACTGAAGCTGCTGGTCGATACCAGCGGCGACGGCATCTGGGACACCGCCCGGATCATCATGGATGACCTGGAAATGCCGTCGAGTCTGCTGCTGCACGACGGCTGGATGTATCTGCCGTCCGTCGGCCACGTCATCCGTCGCCGACCGGGCCGGGCCCCCGGAACATGGATCGAAGAAGAAATTCTGCGGGGCCTGTGCGGATACCACCATCACCAGGCGTCCGGACTGACCATCAGCAGCGACAACTGGATGTACACCACCAGCGGAGACGACGACAACATCGTCGAAGGCAGTGACGGATCCCGGGCCACCGTTCTGAGAACCGGGGCCATCTTCCGTTCGCGTCCGGACGGATCGCAGGTGTCCGAATATGCCCGCGGATTTCGCAATCCCTACCGCAACGTCGTGTTCGACGAACGCGGCAACATGTTCCATGTGGACAACGACCAGGAAGACGGATCGCGGTTCCAGGGAGTGCGGCTCATGCACATCCTGGAAGGAGCCGACTACGGGTGGCGGCTGGAAATGGGAGCCAAATGCTGCCGCACGGATTTTTCCCGGGGAGCGGTCTTCGGAGAACGCCCCGGAAAGATGCCGTCTCTGCTGAAAACGGGCAGGGGAGCTCCCGCCGGACTGCTCATTTACCAGGGAACCGCTTTTCCCGAGGTGTTCCGAGGTCTGCTCATTTATCCGGATGTCTATCGGATGAAAGTGCGGGCCTACGAAATCCGCAGAACCGGCAGCACGTTCGAAGTCGTCCGCCAGTTCACTCTGATGGAAGCAGACGACGGCATGTTTCGGCCCGTCCAGGCACTGACCGGACCGGATGGAGCCATCTACATTCTGGACTGGCGGACCAACAGCGGAGGAGCAGGGCGGTCCTGGGGCGACGGAAAACACGGCCGCGTGTACCGGCTCACGTGGAGCGGCACAGACGACGTCCCGGCAGTCCCCCCGGGATCGATGACCGCGTGGCAGAAAATCCCGTCGCAGTCGACGCCCCGTCTGCTTGCGCAGCTCGTTCAGGAACGCGATTTCGATGTCCGGCAGCGAATCTGCCGGGAACTGACGGCACGCGGCCCGGCATCCGTCGCCCCGCTGCAGTCGATCGCCCGCGACCGAACCGTCCCGGTTCCGGCCCGTCTGGCCGCCTTCGGTGCCGTCTGGCGGCTGAATTCCGAAACGGCTGCCGATCTGGCCCGCGAACTCATTTCCGATCGTGACGACGACATGCGCCGCATTGCCGCCGAATCACTGGGCCACCATGTGACCCCCCGTACCGCAACGGCCGAACTGGCATCGGGACTGCTGGCCTGCGCCGAACGGGACCCGCATCCGGCCGTGCGGCGGGCCGCCGCCGTGGCCGCCGGTTCCGTTGCCGCCGCCGCTCCCGCTGACAGTTCGGTGAAACAGCAGGTGGCGGCATCTCTGCTGAACACCCTGCGTCAGACAGATCCTTCTGACGTTTTCCTGTTCGACGGCATCCTCCGGGGCATCGAACGCTGCGGGCGCACCGGCATTCGGCTGCTGACTGAACTGGCCCGTTCGGACCGTCCCCAGGATCGCGAGTTCGCGACCGCGCTGTTCCCGGCACTGCGCACCCGGGAAGCGGCTGAGGAACTGGATGAGCTGCTTTCCGGAAATACGGACTCCTTCTCCGCCGAACAGATTCAGCGTCTGCTGGAAGCTCCCCGACATATTCTCGTGCGGCCGCCCATCGATGCAGCCGGTGTGAACCGGTGGCTGGATCAGCATCGGGACGCCGACCCGAACCTGCTGGTCACAGCGCTGGAAACACTGGGACTGGTCGGCGGCGGGCGATCCGACACGGTCACCGCACTCACTCTGCAGCTCATTCGTCACGACGACCCGGCCATTCGGCTGGCTGCCATTCGAGCGGCCGGTGAACTGAGGGTGATTCGGGCTGCAAAGTCTCTTTATGAAGCCGTTCACGAACCCGATCGGCCGCTCAGTGAACGCCGGGCCATTCTTCAGTCCCTGGCCCGTCTGCGAGCCCAACAGTGGCCGTATGCAGACCGAGGCGATCCCGGCGTGGAACTGATTCTGGACGACCTGAAACAGTCCATGAAATCCTGGACCGAACCGCAGCTCGTGGCCGATGCCGTGTGGCTGATCGATCAGGTCACACAGAACGACGCTGTCCCGATCGCTCTGGAACTGCTCGAATCGAAGGACACGGTCATTCTGTCGGCCGCCGTGGAAGTTCTCGGATCCGATGCCGACCACACGATCGAGCTGGCCGAACGGCTGCTGCAGAAACAGCTTCCCGACAGTCTGCGGCCGCAGATCGCCGCGGCCCTGCAGAGGCATTCGGCATCGGATGCATCCGGACGCTGCGAAAAGCTGCTGGCCGAACTCTACCGAAACGGACTGACCCTCTCACTGGACCCGGCGGAACTGGGACGGCTGCGCCGGCTGGTGGAAGAAACGGGAGACAGCCGCCGGGGCCGCGCCATTTTTCTGCGGCCTGAAAAAAGCCAGTGCATCCGCTGTCACCGCATCGAAGGCGTCGGCGGAATCATCGGTCCGGACCTGAACAGCATCGCCCGCACTCACACCATCGAAAAAATCATCGAATCGATCGTCGAACCCTCCCGCGAAATCAAAGAAGGCTTTGAAACGTGGATGGTCGTCACCACGGACGGCAAGGTTTACGGAGGACTGCGGATCAGCGAAGGTCCCCCGCAGTTCATCATTCGCACGGCCACAGGACGGGATCAGCGGATCGACATGGATCAGATCGACGAAGCCTTCCCCACTCAGCGCAGCCTCATGCCCGACGAAACCGTCTCACAGCTCACGCTTCAGGAATTCGTCGACCTGGTGGCCTTTCTGAAGGACGAACAGGCTCAGAAAGAACTGCGCCGGCAGCAGCCGAACCGCCCGTGACCATTTTCGGACTGCCGCGCCGCCGTCTCCTGCACACCCCGGTTCAGGCCGTGCGGGGATCGCCTGCTGCGCACAGTTCAGGAATGGGTTTTCCAGGACTGTGCATCAGCGGCACCGGCCGCCCGGAATGGTCCTCGAAGGATACCGATTCGAAGTCCACTCCCAGATGACGGTACAGGGTTGCCAGAAAGTCGCCGCGCCCCACGCGCCGCTGCGTCACGTCTTCTCCGCGGACGTCCGTCCGGCCGATCACCTGCCCCGGTTCGATTCCGCCTCCGGCAAACAGCATGGATGTGGCCCGCGGCCAGTGATCGCGGCCCGGCTGCATCGTACCGGCCGGCGCACTGCCGATGCGCCGGCCCGTGCTTTTCTGATATCGGATCTTCGGAGTCCGTCCGAATTCGCCCGTCACCACAACAAGCACCCGGCGGTCCAGACCCCGATCGAACAGATCTTCCACCAGACCGGCCACCGCCCGATCCATGAACTGCAGCCGATAACGAATCGCTTCGAAACAGTTCGCATTCACAGCGTGGTCATCCCAGTTGCCGACCCCGCCGCACAAAGCTCCCCCCAGCTGCACCGTGACCAGATCCACCCCCGCCTCCACCAGGCGGCGGGCCAGCAGCATCTGCTGACCCCAGCGGTTGCGTCCGTAGCGGTCGCGAACGGCATCCGGTTCCCGGCTGATGTCGAATGCCCGGGACGCGGCGGTCCCGGTCAGCAGGCTGATCGCCTGCTGTTCGAACTCATCCAGTGCGCCGTCGCCGGCCAGATGATCGGCCGTCTTTTTCAGACGGTCGAGCTGTTCCCGCAGCCGCACCCGTCGCTTCATTCGGGCCGCAGACGCTTCATCGACCGAACCGATGTTGGGAACGGCGAACGATTCAGACGCGGGATCTCCATGCACCGGAAACGGTGCATACGCATTTCCCAGATACGCCGCCCCCGAATAGTTGATCGGCGGAATCCCCACGTAATTCGGCACATCAGCACGACGGTCGTAGCGCAGGCGATGCGTCACCGAAAGAAAATCCGGATAGCGCGGCTGAGGCCGCAGAACGCGTTCCGGAAATCCTGTGAGAAGCTGATGAGTGCCCTGCTGATGACAGAATCCCGTGTGCACAACCGAACGCAGCAGACAGAATCGATCGGCCACGCGGGCGTGATGCGGCAGCAGTTCGCACAGCCGCATCCCGGGCACGGCCGTCTCGATCGGCCCGTACGGTCCGCGGTAATCCGACGGAGCCAGCGGCTTCGGATCGTATGTTTCCAGATGACTGTGCCCGCCCGGCAGCCACACAAGAATCAGCGCGGTGTCGGCGGATGAGCGGCCGGTCGCTTTCGCCCGGCTGCGCTGCTGCAGCAGTTCCGGCAGGGTCAGTCCGACAGCGGCACCCAGACCCGAACGCAGCGCGAACCGGCGCGTCGGACTGTTCCCCGTCCACGAAGCATCTCTGACAGGAACCCCGTCGTGCGTCATACGAAATCAGCCCCCGACGTGGAGATCGCCGAAAACGACACCGACGGTCAGTGTGCCTTTTCTGATAACCGATTGCAATGCGGCGGCGCCGCACCAGCCGGCACCGCCGGCCCATCCGCCCCCGACCGGCTCATTCCAGGCCGGCTCGCACGCGCAGTTCGTTGATTTCCGCCATCCGCTGCGCCCGCCGCTGGTCACTGAAGAACTCGCTGAGCGTCTCTTCCATCTGATCGCACAGTTTTTCGACATCCCGCTGTGCAAAGCGGTTTCCGGATGCCTGGGCACGGCGCACCGCCGACACACGAATCAGCGCCAATGCGTCCTGGAAGTGTTCCTGCCCGGGCAGCCGAAAATAGGTATCCAGATGATGGCGGACGTCTTCCGGACGGTTTTCTTCCAGTGCCTTTCGGGCCAGGCTCATCTGAACTTCCCGCAGGGCCACGGCATCCACCAGTTCATCCTGCAGCAGCTTCAGATCGCCTTCCACGCTCAGCCGAATGGAATCGTCCGGAAGCAGCACGGTCTCCGCCGGCACCAGCCCCGGCGCATACGGCACCCGGGCCAGTGTCCTGCTGCCGCTGTACACGTAGATCCACAGCGTGGGAAAATCGGGATCCGCCGGAATCTCGATTTCGCCGTTGCGATCGCTCAGCAAAGGCAACTGAGGCCGCTGGTCCTCGTCCCGGCTGCGCAGCTTCCAGGCAACGCGCACCCGCTGGCAGATCAGCGGTTTCTGTTCCCGCGATCGCTGGACCAGACGCAGCCGGCTGGACGAAGCCACCGGCCGCTGACGCAGGGCCAGTTGCTGCAGTCCGCGTCCCCGCAGTCCGAACGGTGCCGCCGGCGTGTGTGTCAGCAGGATGCCGGTGGTGCGGCCGCGAATCACATCCAGATCCACATCCGTCACTCGAATGTACGTCAGCGGCAGGCGTTTCAGCAGACGCAGCCGAGTCGGATCCCGCCGCTTCATCCGGCGAAGAAACGGCCGCAGGATGTCGCCCGCCCGCACCTGTTCGGCAGCCGGATCCGGAGGCGGCAGTTCCCCGGCCTGTGCCTGCAGTTCAAAGTATTCCTGGTCGTCATCGTCGCTGTAACGCCGCACAAAGCGGAGAACCGGGCGAAAGACCTCCCGAACCAGACCGGCTGCCACCGGTCCGATCTCCCGGTCTTCAGGAACGACAGCAGCATGCACCGGCGACAGATCGTGCATCCGCGTGTCGAACTCGCGGCAGACGATTTCGTACCCCGCTGTCTGCGATGTCACAGCGACAAACACAACCTTGTCCATGTCCTGTTCCGGAAAACGTTCTTCCCAGTCGTCCGACGGCAGGCGACGGACCAGATCGTCCACCGTCAGATGCCTGATCTGTTCCGGCGTTCCCGGCAGCCGCCATGCCGGAGCGGTCACCTGGACCTGCCACATGCGCCCATACATGCGAAGCAGGCTTTCGTGCACACCCGCCCGAACGGCGTCCGCATCGATCGGCCGCCCGCCCGCGGCCCCTGTCACGGACACCACAACGTGCACTCGATAGGGACGCAGCGAAAACGGTCGCGGCGGAGAATCATCCTGAGAGCCCGGTTCCGCCCGCACCGCCGGCACGACACACACAAGTCCGGCAATCACGCCCGTCACCAGATGCCTTCCCGGCCGCATGCGGCCGCCCAGACCGAAGACGTTCCGAAACATTTTTCCGCACGCGTTTCTCACGGCTTCACCACCCACCGCGACACACGGTCGTAAACGGACACAGGACGTTCAGAATACCCGCTCACCTGTCCGCGGAACGCCGTGAACTGATCCACTTCCCACAGGGGAATGAGAAAAGCCTGAGCGGCCATGTTGCGCTGCATTCGAAAAAGCTGATCGCGGGCCAGACGAAAGCTGCCGACGAAGTCCAGGAGTGTCAGATCCTGACGAAACCAGTCCGGAAACGGTTCCAGCAGGTTCACATCCAGCGTGTGGTCGGTCAGCAGCACCGACCACACGTCCAGCAGCGGTTCCTGCATCCACACCCGGCGATACATCAGGTCCCAGTCCGGAATGTCCGTGTCCGATGCCTGGGGCACTTTCAGGACGACGGGAATGCCGATTCGGGTCCACAGATCCACCATCGTCTCCGCCGCGGCTTCCATCACCGGATCCGGTTCGCACAGCAGCGTCAGCTGCGGAAGCTGAATGTCGGCAGTCGCTTCTTCCAGCAGAGCCCGGTTCTGTTCGCGCCAGACGGTTTCATCCCATTCTCCACCGGACTTCAGAACCTGTTCCCGAGCCGCCGCCACCAGCTTCTGCCGCACCGGGATCCGAAGGCGTTCCAGAGCGGCGAACCTGAGGGCAAAGGCCAGATAGGGATTGTATTCGACCACCTGTCCCCGAGGGTCGGATGCATAGCTGCTGGCCGGCCAGACGGATCCGGTGACCCGCCCATGCCGACCGCGGTCATCCCGCAGGACGATCCGTTTCAGAATCTCCTCCCGCGGCACAGACAGCGACAATGCCCGCCGAAGCTGCGGATGGCGAAGCACATCCGACTGAGGATTGAACACGATCACATGACTGGCCGGGATGGCCTGCTGCTGCACAAACCCCGACTCGTTTTCCGAAGACCGCAGCGGATCGACTTCCCACGGCCGTACAGACGCGATCACATCGATCCGGCCGCGGCGCCAGGCGCGAATCATGTCATCCCGGTTTTCGAACGGTTCTTCCACAATCTCCGCCACGTGATACTGCAGCAGATTCATTCCGTCCGGTTCAGGAATCCGCCGAACATAGGACCGTTCGGCATCGCCGGATTCCCGCAGCCGAAATCCTCCCACGACAGGCGAACCGGCAGCCGAGGCGTCCGGATTTCCTTCGCTGCCGTCCTCATCGACAGCCGCCGGAATCAGCATGCGAAACAGGGCCGCCAGACTCAGCGGAACCCGCGAAAACCGGACTTCCAGACGGGTCGGCGATTTCACCGTAAAACCGGCCACGAACGACGCCAGACGCGGGTCGTACTCATCGCTGTCCGGATCCAGCCGTCGCGACAGAGCGTCAGCGATCTGACCGGCTTTGATGAGGGGCTGAGGATGCCACCAGGGGCGGCTGGTGCGCAGATGAAACGTCACCGACCGGCCGAGGTCCTGAGGATCCCAGTCTTCGATGAACGCCGACCGGTAATACGTCACTTCCTGGAAGCGATCCACCGAAAACAACGGCTCCTCTGTCAGCTCCCGATGTCGACGGACCGGCGGCAGCGGCACGGGAAACGGACGATCTCCATCCAGAGACTCCACGCCGACCCGGACAATCTGATACCGGGCCACGATCTCCCCCAGCACATTGCGCCGCTGCCGGGGCAGGTCCCAGATGCGCCCCGCTTCCCGGGCCCGCACCGCTGCCTCCCGCAGACGCCCGCCGCGCTGCAGTGACGCCGCTTCCGCCAGCGTTCGATCGGCAATGTCCTGCAGCGTTTTTCGCCAGTGATCGTTGTCCGCGACCCGGGGAAAGGTGTCCGACCAGCGGGTCAGCAGCCCTCGGGCCCGGGAATAATCCTGCTGCTCGATGGCCTGGGCAATGAGCGGATCATACAGCGATTTCAGCAGTTCGGGCAGACGCGGGTGGTCGTCCTGCAGATCGTACACCTGTTCCAGCAGAGCCAGTCCCGCATACGGACGATTGTGCCGCTGATGAAATTCTGCTTCGGCAATGAGCAAAGCGATGTACTGCTGTTCGGCAGCGTCCCACCCCGGAACAAGTTCCTGAACCCGGACGATCAGGTCATAGGCCCGCACGAAATCTTCCTCTTCGATCAGCAGAGCCGCGCGTTCCAGCATGAGCTGTTCAATGCCGATGATCTGATCAATGCTGTCCAGCCGAATGCGATACGCCTGAGGATCGCCCGGCAGATAGATCTGCGGAAGACGCAGCTCGGACAGGCGGGCGTTTTCTTCCCGGGTCCGCCGCCGGCGAACGGCCAGAGCGTCATGCTCGTCCTGAATCTTCTTCAGAGTGTCCGGCCGAGGCTCCATCGGTTCACAGACGATCACCTGACCGGATGCTCTCAGCACGATCCAGTCGAATGGTTCCGCATCGATCAGTTCGTCGTAAGACGGCGGCCGCTGCATCTCCTCCAGCTTCGGCAGCACATCCCGATCAACGTCCTGAGGGTCCTCCGTTGACCCGTTCTCCGTTGCCTCCGATTCCGACCCGACCGGCTCTTCCTGCGCCAGACCGGCGGATGCGGACATCAGCAGCCCCCCCAGCAGCAGAACACACCACAGTCGGCTGCCGGCAGTCCGCCGCTTTGTCGGGAACCTGGTCTGCAGTGGACAGACCGTCTGAAGCATCGCAGGCACAGAACCGTCCCGGATGCTGCGGAATGTGAGAAAACATCGACTCACGACAGAACGTCGCATTTACTCGTCCTGTCCTTCCGCCAGATCGTTCCACAGGAACAGACTGCCGTCTTCAGCCACCACCACAGCCGCGTCTCCTGTTCGAATCGGCCCGGACTGCAGGGGCTGTCCGAGATGATCGGTTCGGCCGGTCGGCTGTCCCTGTTCGTCCAGATGCACCACGCTCCCTCCCTGGAACACCGCCAGGAACCCTCCGTCCGGCAGTGGCAGCGGAGCATCCGTCAGTCGGCCTCCGGGCGATGCAAACACCCCGGTTTCCTCCAGCCGCTCATCCAGAGAATACACGCACACCCGATCGTCCGCAGCGATGACGAACACGCGGTTTCCGGAAACGAACGGCCCCCCCACGATGCCTCCGTCCACACTCCGTTCCTGAATCCTTTCCAGCCCGTCTGCCCCCAGCAGAACCAGGCGGCCGTCGGATGTGGCCACACAGATCAGCTCCTGCGTGGCTGCGGGAATCAGTTCGATGTCGCCCGGCAGCCGGGCGATCCCGATTTCCGCCAGATGCCGCGTCGGCGATGTCCGGTATTCCAGACGGATCACCTGACCATCCGACCGCACTGCCAGAAGCTGCTCCTGGCCCACCGGAACCACGAACCGCCAGTGCACATCCGCTTCCCCCGGTTCTTCCACCTGATAGTCTTCCACACGATTCCGCACGGCTGTCAGGCGAATCCGGCCCGGCAGCGGGACAGCCAGTCCGCCGGCGAACGGTGCGGGTCGTGCCTGAGGTTCCGCGGGAAGGCGCCAAAGCTGTTCGAACTGACCGGTCGGCCGGGTCGTCCAGATCCGCGCATCGTCTCCGTAACACCACGCCGCCAGACGGCCGTCCGACAGCACGGTTCCTTCCACCGGATCATTCAGATCGTCCGGCAGCCGAAAACGACTCAGAGAACGCGTGTGAAATCCTCCCTCGGCAATGTCGGAAAGCGGCACGCGAAACACTTCACCGAAATCGCTGACCGCCACCAGCGAATTTCCGGATGCCGACGGTGCCGCTGCCACCAGATTCGTTCTCAGCGCGGTCCGCCACTGCCCCGTCATCGTTTCTCGATTGACCCGTGTGAAAAACACAGAAGATGACCATGGCTGTCGCGTTGTGACCAGCAGATCGTCGTCGTCCGCCTGAATCGGATACAGATGCTGCCCTTCCGCCACGACCGCCTTGTCCAGCACCACTGTCTGCTCCGTCACCTCGAACCGTCGCAGCGCGGTACTGGCCATCCACAGATGCCCGCTGGCTCCGGACACCAGGAAAATCTTCGACAGTTCCGCATTTTCCACCTGATTCGTATCGATCAGAGAAAACACATCGTTGTCCGCGCGATCCGAAATCCGAAAAGCGGCGATTCTCTGGGGCGTCGACGGGACGAACAACTGTTCGCCCCGCAGCAGACACGGATCCATGACCCGCCCCAGAACGGTCTGACGTTCCCGTTCGCTCAGCCGACCGTGCTCATCCATTTCCAGCGCCCGCAGCAGGCAGTCTTCCGACCGGTTTTCACACAGCAGAAACAGATGCCCCATTGCCAGCATGGGACTGACCACACTCCCGTCCCGATGCTGACTCCAGGAAACCGCCCGGCATTTCAGCGATCGGCGTTCCAGCGTGTATACGAAGGCCTGGCGTCCAGGTATCACCAGCGATTCTCCGTCCCGACTCAGCGCCGGCGGACCGGTCACGGGCTGGCTGAACTGCACCCGGGCCACCGACCGGCCGCTGCCGGCGGCGATCTGCCAGAGCTGACCGGCTGCTGTCGTCACATAGATATCCTGATCGATGACAATCGGCGGACCGGTCACGGCCGACTCCACCGACTGACGCCACAACAGCGTCTGATCGGCCTGGCTGACAAGCATCAGTTCGTGGCGGCCGCCGTGAACCAGCAGCACGGCCGGGACGCGTCCTTCCACGAGAATCGGCGCTGTGTCCACAGACACACCCAGCGGCCGTTTCCAGACAGGCATCCCCGTTTCCGCATCCAGAGCAAAAACGGCATCTCCGCCCGATCCGAACACCAGGGTATCCTGAGACACCAGGCCGGACGAAGCGGCCGTGCGCAGGTTGAGCGACAGGGCAGGGCGGGGATGTTCGTCCGCTTCCGATGTCACCGCATCCCGAGGCGTCTCATCCACGTGCACCAGAGACTGTTCCGTCTCCAGAATACGTTCCATCACATCGGCATAGCCGCGGTCTTCCCGCAGCACTTCATACCGATCCAGCAGTCCCTGGTAGATCCGCAAAGCGTCCAGAGGACGGCTGTCGTCCAGCAGTCTCTGAATATCGCCCAGAGACGACTTCAGCAGATCCTTCTTCAGGATCTCCGCCGACGCCCGGCTGTGCAGCTTCAGAATCCGGTCCCGCGCTTCGGCCGACAGTCCCCCGGAGCCGGTCAGGCTGTCCAGCCGGGCATAGGCCGACTGGCTCGCATTGAGGGCTTCCTGGCTGGCCGTCTTTACCGCGACTTCCGCGGCCGCCCGGGCGATCTTTTCCGCCCAGCGAATCAGCCGTTCCCGCTCATCCGCAAACTCAGGCAGGTCCTGACAGTGTCGAAAAAACTCTTCGAGACTCCTTTCGGCAGCGACCACCGATTCCACACTGAACGTCGACGCATCGGTGTAGCGGCGAATCTTCGCCGTGTGCAGCAGAATCCGGGCCCGGTTCGAATACTCTCCGGACGGATGCACCAGAAGAAATTCTTCGAACTGCGTCACCGCCTCATTGTACTTCGCTTCATCCAGAGCCCGCAGGGCGTTTTCGAATCGCGTCTTTTCCGTTTCCCGCAGCACCAGAATCCAGAACACAGCCGCCACGATCGCCAGCCCCGTGGAAACCAGCAGCATGGTCAGCAGCACCGGCGACCTGGTCACCTTCTGCTCCCCGGGACGACGCGGCCCGCCGGCAATGCGGTCGCTCAGCCGCGTCAGGCGGCCCGCACGAAGCTGCCGCGCACCGCGTTCATGAATCTTTTCGACCGCTTCGTCGAATTCCGAATCACCGTCGCTGCTGTGTCCTGCCACAATCGCCTTCCCGCTGAATGACACCGGAAACCGCCGCATACTGATGCTCTGCGGACTTCGCGAA
The DNA here is from genome assembly GCA_015485495.1 of Planctomycetaceae bacterium. GTDB lineage: Bacteria > Planctomycetota > Planctomycetia > Planctomycetales > Planctomycetaceae > S139-18. The sequence continues at coordinate 9,356 of WFTL01000060.1, read as the reverse complement.
GACCGGCGTCCCCGTCATACCAGTCAGTCCACCGTCTCCAGAGAACTGCGAATCCGGCTGAATCCGGCCAGAGTTCCCGCATCGTTGACCCGAATCCGCATCTCGTGCCGTGAATCCGGATCGATCCGGATATGCAGTTCCAGATCTTCATTCCCCAGCCGCGCTGCCGTGAGCATCTCCGTCACCTCTTCCAGCGTCTCACCGGAACGGTCATCCACATACACCCGATTGTCCGCACCGATTTCCGCTTCGATCGCCAGCTGATCCGTGTCCTCGATCACAATCGCATCGGCCGCTTCTTCCGATCGGGCCGCCGCGACATCGAAGCTTTTCTGCAGATCGAAAGCGGCGGTGATCATGAAGAAAATCAGCAGCAGAAAAGTCACATCGACCATCGGCGTCAGATCCATTTCCTCGAATTCCGGCTGCCGACGACGCATCGTCAGATCATCGTCCGAATCTTCCTCCCAGGACGGCAGCGACACCCACTCGCGATCGCCCAGAATCAGCACGGCCTCCCGCCGGGCCCTTCGAGCGGCCTCCTGCGAGGGACGCACCACGTCGACGGATTCGAACGAATCCGTCGTCCGCTTCTTTTCCGGAGATTCCGCTTTGACCTTCGGAACGTCCAGCACCGACACCATCGATTCTTCCGACGTCGGCTTTTTCAGCATCTTCGTCAGTACCGGCAGACGGACCAGATCCAGTGACCGCTTCTGCTTCAAAGCGGTCTGCAGGGCCTTCAGATCCGCCAGCAGATCACCGGGAGTCTGGTAACGGTCTTCCGGATTCTTGGCGATCATGCAGTGCACCATCTGACACACCGTTTTCGGAAGATCGGGACATTCTTCCGACAGCGGCGGCGGCATCGTGGTGATGTGCTGCACGGCAATGCCGGTTGCGGTCGTCCCGGCAAACGGCGTGTGCCCGCAGAAGATTTCGTAACAGGAAATGCCCAGCGAATAGATGTCGGAACGGATGTCCAGAGTCTCTCCCCGCACCTGCTCCGGACTCATGTACAGCGGCGTTCCCAGCGTGGATCCTTCCCGGGTGAGCGCTCCGGAATCCGGACGTTCCTGAAGCTGAGCCAGTCCGAAATCGGCAACCTTCACAACCCCTTTTTTGTTCACCAGAACGTTGTCCGGTTTGATGTCCCGATGAACGATTCCCGCTCCGCCGGATGCTTGCAGAGCCGACGCAATCTGCCGAATCACGTGCAGAGCCGGACCCAGTTTCGGTGGCCCGTGAGCCCGCAGAATGGACGCCAGATCCTTCCCTTTGACGAATTCCTGAGCGATGAAGTGGCACCCTTCGTGCTCGCCGATCGTGTACACCTGCACGATGTTCGGATGACTCAGCGCCGCCGCCGCCATCGCCTCCTGACGAAACCGGGCGATCACCCGCTCCGCGGACGACGCGATCAGTTCCGGCTTCAGAATCTTCACCGCCGCGGGACGCTGCAGCGTGGTCTGTTCGGCCAGATAAACATCCGCCATGCCTCCGCTGCCGATGTGCTTCAGCAGCCGAAACTCGCCGAAAGTCTTCCCCGTCAGATCCGCCATGGTCGCTGTTGATTCCTCACTCGACAGCCCGCCTGCATCCGCAGCCGGCCGCCCCGCGCTCACCGGTTCTGCATCATCTCAGCTGCAGCACCGCGAACTTGTATTCGATCGTTCCGTCCACGTCCCCGATGACGGATTCCACATCCCCCACGAAACCATTCTTCACGCCTCGTTCCGCATAGATCATCAGCTTCAACGGACCACCGCGGGCCCGCTCCGTCAGCTCCGCCTGCAGCTCGTCCAGACTCACCACCCGATCCTCCAGCAGTACCGTCCCTTCTTCCGGTCCGTTCGCCCGCAGAATCGAAAGATCGATCATCTCCGTGGCATTCGCATTTTCTCCGGACACCGCTGCCGGAATGTCCTTGTCCGGCGTCCCCTTCATGGTGGAAGTCACCATGAAAAAAATGAGCAGCAGAAATGTCACGTCGATCATCGGCGTGATGTCCAGGTCGCCGTCCGCCGTGTTGCGACGGCGGCGAATGAGACTGCGTTTTCCACCTGCCAGCACGTGCTGCCTCCCGATCGATCACCCGTTCGTCCGTTCCCCTCAGCTCCGCCGCGATTTTCCCGTGCCCTGCAGACCGGCCCGCACCTGAGCGGCCTCCAGATCATCCAGCACGATTCCCACCACCTCTTCCACGGAATCCTGCAGACGGGCGATCCGCACGTTCCCCATGTTCGACAGCACGACCAGCGGAATGGCGATCGACAGTCCGCAGGCCGTCGTCAGCAGCGCAAAACTGATGTCCTCCGCCAGTTCCGAAGGATCCACCGACGTCGCTCCGGCGATCTTCTGAAACGCCCCGATCATTCCCACCACGGTACCCAGCAGGCCCAGCATCGGAGCCGATTTGATGATCGTGTTCACCCACGCCAGACGGGCATCGAACTCCGACACGATTTCCCGTTCATAGAATTCCATCAGCATCTGACGGATCTTGCGGACCGGTTTGTTCCGGTTTTCGATGGCCACGGTGATCAGCTGAGGCACCGCGCGGGCCCACAGTTCGGGGCTGTCGCAGACTTCCAGAGCCCCCTCGAAGTTTCCCGATTCGAGCTGTTCTCCGATGTCGTCCACGAACAGTTCCGTGGCTTCCCGCCCGGGAAAGGATTTCTGTTTCACGCGGCGAATGAGCATGATGACGGAGAAGATTCCATAAGCGAAGGAAATCGCCATGGCCGCATAAATGCCGTATCCCAGAGCCGTCAGAATCGGAGAAAAATCTATCTGCGCGAGCATGAATCCGTCTTCACATCAGCAGGTCGTCAGAAATATCACGACAACAGCAGCGGCTATGTGCGCTCTCACAGGGAACACCTGAACCCGCCGGCAGCCACCCGTTTTATCGATACTTCTGGGATCTCACAACAAAACGAAAGTTTCCCGGTTCGCCTTCCACCCGGAAATTCGTGCGGCGAATGCGCTCCACCGGACGATCGGCGTATTCCTGCTCCAGCCGCAACAGCATCTGTTCGGTCTCCGGAGGATAAAAATGCAGAATGCGGGCCTGGTCCAGGTTCGGAATCCCCGCCCGCGTCAGCAGTTCGCGATCCGCCTGCGCCCGTTCGGCCGCTCCCTGCCAGTTGAAATAGATCCGCTGGTCTTCATCACTGAGCGTCCCTTCGCGGACCTGAACATCACCGCTCAGATTCTTCACATAAACGATGCGGCCGTCCGGAAACGCGGCCGCCAGCTCGATCCCGAAAAAGTCGAGCTGCTGAGCGTACAGGCTGAGACTGCGGTTCTCCGCAAATTCGATCACCCAGCGCTTGTGTTCGGGCGTTCCGCCCGTCCGCCCGCCGCCGCTTCCCAGCGGCCGGCTGCCGGTGCCCACGGCGCTGCCCGGAAGCCCGCCGGATGCCTCATCCGGAAACGCCGCAGGAAGCCGAAACGAAGCCGCCGTGGCCGACACGCTGACCATGTTGTCGACGACTTCTTCAAGCTGCGCTTCCTGCTGATCGTTCGCCAGAGACGGGTCGTCCGAAAGATCTTCCGGCGATTCCACATCCAGCGTCTCATCCTCCGCGCCGTCCTCGAATCCTCCCGTGCCGGCCGTCATCACGACGCGTTCCACATGCACCGTCGGCAGAAAATTGCTCAGCCAGATGGCGATCAGAAGCAGTGTGAGCCCCACCAGAAGCACGATGACGGACAGCCCCAGCGAACTGGCCCGGTCGTAAGAAGTTTCCCGCATCACGGGAACGCGTCCGGAAACAAGACGATCCTTCCGCTTCGGAACGCGAACGACCAAAATCCCGATCCTTCCGAAAGACAGAACAGACGACAGCCGAAACACCGCCACAGTGAACGCCCGCCGGAACCCCGTACTCGTCGGGAGGAATCCGACCGGCCTGTTCCGGCACACTCGACGGCTCCCGGAACCCCGCCGATGCTAGCCCTCCGCCGACCCCGATTCAATTCTCCGGTCCCCGGAACCCCGATTCCCCGCCGCCACAGATCCGCATTATCCGAATGGTCCGACAGCGACCGAACACGGTCCCGCCTGCCCCCATAAACACGACCAATGCCCTCTCGGACAACCAATCTCCCGGACGGCCATCACCATGACCGCTTTTCGATGACGTTCTGGACGCATATGCTGAAGCCATCTTGCGGCCTCGGGCACACGAAATGTGCGGACGCCCGAGTCGGATCGACCTGATCCGTGGTCGACGAACAATGGCGAAACGAAGACAGGCCATCCGCAGACAGCCCCGTCAGTCAGGAACGAACAATGCCTCAGGAAGAGGAACCGGAGTGTCGGCCGCCGGAAGATCCGAACGCCGAACGTTCGGCAGCCGATCGAATGGATCCGCACCGTTCTGCACTATCCAGGAGACGTCGCGTGGGAATCGTTCTGCTGGCCGCCGCTGTTCTGCTTCCGGTCGCGTTTCTGGCCGCCAAAAGCATCCTGTCCGAACGGCCGAATCATCTCGGACCTGGCGACAACGGTCGGCTGGCAGGCTGTCCGGAATCACCCAACTGCGTCAGTTCTGAAGCCGACGACGAAGAACATTTCATCGAACCACTGTCGTTCGATGGTGAACCGGCCGCCGCGATGATGCGGCTGAAATCCGTGATCGAATCTCTGCCCCGGACCGTGATTGTTTCGGCCGATGACAACTACCTGCACGCGGAATTCACGACGCTTGTTTTTCGCTACGTGGATGACGTGGAATTTCTCATGGACGCAGACAGCCGACAGATTCAGGTCCGGTCCGCATCGCGGACCGGATACTCCGACCTGGGAACCAACCGCCGCCGCGTGGAAGCCATCCGGACCGCATGGAATGCCGCACGCTCCCGGACATCCGATCCCTGAATGACCGGGCATCTGCTGTGACCGGGCATCTGTGTTCAGAGGACATCCGGAATGGATTCCGACCCGCACCGGACACCGACGTCAGCGGGCGGCCGCCTGCAGAATCACGGTGGCCGGGATGGCACGTCCGTCAGCGGCTGCCGCGATGTGAAGGCGCGTGGCGATTTTCGGAAGCGCAGAATCCGGAACGGACACCCGCAGACGGGCAACACGCTGCTTCCCGGACGGTGGATCATCGGCTGTGGTGAAGGCCGCCAGAATGATGCGGCGGCCATGCAGCCCGGCAGGATCGAAATACGGCGTCGGCTGCCAGGCGGAAGCATCTCCGCCGCTGACATTCATGATCTGCAGATCGGGAGAAACTCCCCGCAGTTCCATCTGCCAGGCAGCCAGCGGAACGGTCTGGGAATCGATGAACACATCCACCAGAACGGCTGAACGCCCGTCGCGTCCACCTGCCGGACTGCGGCCAGAATCGTTTCGGACCTGATGAATGACTTCCGCAGACGGTTCACGAGAATCATCCCCGGTGTTCGTGTCCGGGACATCCGATGGATCGGGACTGCCGGCGGCGGCCGGAAACAGGCCCGTCGCAATCACCGCGGCCAGAGCGAACCCGAACAGAACAGGTGTTCGCTTCCGCGGATGCAGGCCGATCCTGGCAACAACAGAAGATTCAGACATCACAGCTTCACCGCTTCAGTGGCAATCAGACGGACGTCGGTTTCATCGATGATTCCGTCACCGTTCCTGTCGAACGGACGCAGATCGTCTTTCAGGAGCGCAGGGCCATTGGCTTCCATCTGCCGTGCCAGTTGAAAGGCATCGAGAATATCCACGCGGCCGTCACCGTTCACATCTGCGGTGGAAACCTCTGAAGGGGCCTGTTCATCAGCAGGAGAAAAAACAGCATCCGCATCAGCAGGCGGAACAGACTTCCGGGCCGGCTGTCCCGGCCGCGCCCGCAGAGACGGCGAGGCGGCCACGTCGGCCGCTTCCGAAGCCACAGGCGGGGCCGCGGGCGCAGACTGCATTTCCATCCGGGAAGAATGCTGCGAAGAAAGAACGTCGGCCGCGGCTTCGCGCCGCTGTCCGGCACGCAGAGACTCAGCGTCTGCCTTCCGGCCAGGAGCGGGTTTCACATGGTCCGACGGACCGACCAGCGGGCGGGGGCGGCCTCTGTCCTCTGCCATCTCAGGATCAGGAACCGCCCCGTGGTCTTCGCCGACCTGATGACCCGTCAGAACCACGGCCGGTTCGCTGTCTGTTCCAGGACGAACCAGCACCATCGCCACCAGCGTGGCGGCAATGACGAACACCACAGCGGCTGTCAGCCGGGACGGACTTCGTTCTTTGTCGACAGACGGTGCGGTGAGACGCCTGGTCAGTTCCTCACGGGCCCGGGTCAGAATGGCCCGATCCTGTTCTTCAGAAACGGAAAACGGAACCTGATCCTGTTTTCGCAGTTCCTGCAGAATCTCCTCGGGAAGCGTCTGATCAGGCGACGTTTCGTCAGGAGGTAGCGAAGAGGACGTCATGGGAATCCGGCTGACTGTCTGTAACGAGAGCTGACGGACACGATAAACTATACAGGTTCACAGCCCGGGTGACTGCGGTGACCGATGACAATGACCGGAATCATGACCGAAAGACTCCCGAGGACCGTTCCCGCTCCGTCCGCCTGTTGCGGCCTGGATCGCATGTCGTGGTTCGATCCTGCTTCCAGACAGGCTCTTCTGGTACGATTCCGCCTGTCGGATGCACGGGCCGGGGTGGCCGGTTTCGGGAATCCGGTACTGCCAGACAATGAAGTTCCGTTTCCGGGGGATCGGTTCACGAAAACTGCGAACTTTTCGCAGAAACGGCGCGTCACGAGAAAGAGTGAATCCGGAAACTGGGTTCACCAGCCGGAGTGCACGTGATGGCCGATTCAGACGAATCCCTGACAGATCAGCAGCTCATCGCCGCGATCAACGCCGGCCGAACCGAAGCATTCGATGTGCTTTACGATCGTTATCGGGACTGGGTGCTGAAAATGGCCTGGCGATTCACCAGGAACCGGGAAGACGCTCTGGATGTTCTGCAGGAAACGTTTCTGTACCTGGCCGGCCGATTCCCGGGGTTTCAGCTCACCGCAGCCATGACGACGTTCCTGTACCCGGCAGTTCGCCATCTGTCTCTGGCTGCCGGTCGCCGACGTCGGCGTTTCGATTCCGGCGGCAGGAATGTGGAACACCTGGCGGCTGAGGTGACCGGCGACGCCGACTGCACAGCCGACAATCTGGAAACATTCGCCGCCGTGGTGGCCGGTCTGCAGCCGGATCATCGTGAAATCCTCTGTCTGCGATTCGTGGATGGTCTGGGACCGACGGAAATCGGCAAACGCCTGGGAGTGCCCACCGGAACGGCGAAATCCCGGCTGCACCATGCTCTGCGGGCTGTGAAGAATTCTCCGGTCGCCCGCCGCCTTCTGTGCCCCGATGGTCCGCCTCCCGGTTTCGACGAAACAGCCTGATTCCTGGTGAGCGGGCCGGCGAATTCCGTGGAAACCAGGCCGGCGATAGCGTCTGGAAGGCGCCTGCGGCGGTCGCTCAGAACGGATTCGACTGGCAGCCTCCCGATTCCGCTTGCTTCGCCTGTCAGCGATCTGACACACTGTGACGCGGGCAGCCGTCCTTCCGGCTGTCTGCAAATCCCACCTGGATCTGAACGCGGTGCTGATGATGCCTGTCTGTCTGCGGAATGCTGTTGTATCGATCGGATTCCTGGGCGGTGTGTTTTCCGCTTCTGCAGCCGCTCAGGGCCTGCTGTTTTACCTGCCGGAAGACGGAACCGGAGTCGAATACGAAGGTCAGGTGATTCAGGAAACCCTGCGTCCGGAACTGGAAGACGGTCGTGAGGAACTGCAGTGGACGCGTTCTCTGACGATCAAATCCGTGGGACGCGAAGATGCGGAATTCGAAGGAACCGTTCAGCCATGCCGCTGGATCGAAATCAAGACTGTCACGGGAACGGCCGGTGCCGGCGGGGTCGATCCGGGACTGGTCGGCATGCGGATTTACCGCATTCTGGTGCCCGAGCAGGAAATCACAGATCGCTCGGCTGACGATCAGGGGATTCCTCGAATCGTGCTGCCGATCGTTCGGGGCTTTCGGCGTCTGGGAGAAGAATCGGTGGAGCCGATCGGCAGCCGGGGCATCACGTTCTACCCGACACTGACTCTGCTGGCTCACTATGAAAACCCGGAAGTTGTCAGTGATGCCGAATCCGTCAGCAGCATCAGCGGGCAGGACACCTTCGACGCTCAGCACCTGCGCGGACGATTCGTACGAGAACGCCCGGATGCCCGATCCATCAACACGGCGGACTACTGGATCAGCCGCGATGTGCCGTTCGGTCTGGCCGCGTGGTCCGTGAAGGTTGTTCGCGAAACCAAGGGGTCCACGGACCTTCGGGATTCGTTTGAGGTTGTCAGCACGACAACATGCAACATGAAAGTGCGGGAAATTCTGGACGCAGTGGAACCGGAACTGACTGTGGAAGAGTAACGCCAGGACAGACGATCGCTCCCGCAGAAACGTGAAAAACGGTGGTTTCAGCGTTTCCTGTTCGGACGAGCCGCTTCCAGTTCCTGGGGAGAAAGCTGTCCGTCTTCGTTCTGATCGAGACGCGGAAACAGAGATCTCAGTCGCCTCGGAGCTTCCTCACGAGAAATCATGCCGTCTTTGTTCGTGTCGAAACGATCGAACAGAGCCATCCCCTGCGGCCCCTTCCGGCCAGGGCCTGGACGCCGTTTTCTGTCCGCGTTTTTTCCGCCCCGCCTTTTGTACGGCGGCGTTTTCTCACCGTTCCGTATGCGCATCGCTGCATCCGGATCACCCTGCATCTGCTTCATCATGCGGTCGTCCCGCATCCGATCCCCCGGACGGTTTCCGGACTGCATCAGTCGGGTCAGTTCTTCAACGGAAATCGCATCGCGCCCGGTCCGTTCCAGGACCGTCTGGAATCGCCGTTTGCCCGGTTCGGGCACTTCATCGATCGTGATCATGCCGTCGCCGTTTCGGTCCAGACGGGCCGGATCCATCTTCTTCATACGGCCCGCACCCGGACCGCGGTTCCGCCGTCCGGATCGTCTCGTTTTCGGCAGAGGACGCCGCTGCGAATCCGTCAGAGCTCCCTGCAGTTCTTCGGCCGTCAGAGCTCCGTCGCCGTTGGCATCGCTCACCCGCAGAGCCCGGGCGAACCACGGCCGCTGGCTGTCCGAGATTTCACTTTGAGTAATGCGACCATCCTGATTGCGGTCCAGAGCCGAAAACAGTTCGGCATCCCCGGATGCCGTCGTGAGCGCAACGAGCAGAACAGTGCTGGAAATCATGACAAAACTCCTGTCAGAACACAGCCGGACCGACCGGGCCCGCTGAACCGGTTCGAATGACTGAACCCCGGTTCACGAAAGAAGTGTCGCTCA
>WFTL01000059.1 GCA_015485495.1 Planctomycetaceae bacterium | reverse complement strand
GACCTGGTCCTTCAGCCCCGGCACGCAGGACACGCCGTCTCCCCCGTGGATGGTTTCCGTGAACGTCCAGTCCGTACAGCTGCCTCCGGCTTCCGTCACGATGGGAATGAGCGCGGCGATGTCCCAGGCGGACATGGCCGGATCCAGAGCGATTTCCGCACGCCCGGTGGCCACCAGCACATGGCCGTAGCTGTCGCCCCAGCCGCGTGCCAGACGGACCGAACGGATGAAGGTGTCGACGACGTCCTGACGCCCGCACTTCACCGTGTAGCTCGGTTCGGTGATCATCAGGCGGGCTTCATCCAGCTGCGAAACATCCGTCACCTGTGCCGGCTGCGGCGGCTGATTGCCAACCTGCCACCAGGCGCCGCGACCGCGTTCGGCGAAAACGACTTCATCAAGAGCCGGCATTCGGCACACGCCGGCCGCCATGATTCCGTCCGCTTCGATTCCGATCAGCGTGGTAAACAGGGGCACACCGTGGATGAAGGATTTGGTGCCGTCGATGGGATCCAGAATCCAGCGGAACCCGCTGGACCCTGCGGTCTCCTCGAACTCTTCCCCCAGAACACCGTCGTCAGGAAATTCGCGGGCCACATGGTCCCGAATCATCTGTTCGGCCTGACGATCTGCGATGGTCACGGGAGACGCATCGGATTTGGATTCCACGCCGAGGTCCTGTGATCGGAAGTAGCGCAGAATCAGCCGCCCGGCTTCTTCACTGATTTGCCGGGCCGATTCGAGCCGGGCAGAAAACGGGGACATGGAATGTCCGTCCAGCAGCGGGGGAAAAGACGCGCCGGGCGGACCTTCCACCGGCACATGTTTCGGAAGCGGCCTGGACCCTACTGATTCCGCCGGGCAAATGCAAAAACGGTCCGCTGCCGTCTCTGCTCTGAAAAAACGTCTCCGTTCCCCTGAAAATGTGTCCTCCCAACAGATACCGCCAGACGGGCCGCCGGCTGTTCCGATCTGTCGGTGTGTCCGGCTGCGGTGTGTCCGGCCGGGCTGTTTCGGGACATTCAAAGACAGCATCGGGTTCTGAGCGCTTCGGGAACATCGCGGGCCGGGGGCACTCGGCGGGACTGGGGGTGTTGGCGGTGACAGGCAGCAGGCCTCCGGCAGCGTGCGCACTTGTATTGCACGCCGGGTCTGTCTCACAATTCGGACAGTTCTGTTTGGTTCCGGCGGATTCCTGTTCCCTCACTGACTTCTGACATCGGATGCTGATGAAACGCTTCAAATGGATCTTTTGTGCCGTCCTGACCGTCCTTTGGTGTCATGCGGTTCCGGCCGACGGGCCGCATTCCGGACTGGATCTGGACGGGTTCGATCCGTCCGTCCGTCCTCAGGACGATCTTTACCGCCATGCGGCCGGCCGCTGGCTGCTGCGGACGGAAATTCCTGCAGACAAATCGAATTACGGAGCGTTCACGGCTCTGGACGATGCCGCCCGGGAACACATTCGAGACATCATTGAGGAGGCGTCCAGGAATCCGACCGATGAGAACAGCCGCAAAGTCGGTGATTTTTTTCGAAGTTTCATGGACGAACAGACGATCGAACGACTCGGTCCGGATCCTCTGCAGCCGGAACTGGATCGCATTGCCGGGCTGAAGGACCGATCCGAATGGGTTGCTCATCTGGGGCATCTGGTCACGATCGGGGTCAGCGGCCCGATCGGGTTTTTCGTGACCATCGATGCGAAGGATTCGCAGAACTATCTGGCGGCGGCTGTTCAGGACGGGACGACACTTCCCGACCGCGACTACTACCTGAAAGACGATGACAAGTACGCGGCCGCCCGGGACGCTCTGGCGGAATACGTCGAAACGCTGTTCCGGCTGGCCGGCCGACAGGATGGAGCTTCTGCGGCGGCGGCGGCTGTTCTGAAATTCGAAACGGAACTGGCCCGCCATCAGTGGACCCGCACGCAGCTTCGGGACGCGGAAAAACGTTACAACAGGTTCGCTGTCGCCGATCTTTCGGAGCTGACGCCCTGGCTGCCGTGGTCGGCGTTCCTGGAAGCGGCGGAAGTCCCTGACCTGGATTTCATCAATGTGATGACGCCGGACTACTTTCAGGGGCTGGAGCAGCTTGTGCAGGACACGTCTGTCAGCGAGCTGAAGCAGTACATGGTATTCCGTGTTCTCGATGCAGCCGCTCCGCTGCTGCCGAAAGCCTTTGTCGCGGCCCATTTTCGTCTGCACCGGCAGCAGCTTGCCGGCGTTCTCGAACAGGAACCCCGCTGGAAACGCGGCGTGGCTCTCACGTCGGGGCGCGGAGCGGGTGATTTCGGAGTGCTGGGGGAGGTTGTCGGGCAGTTGTATGTGGCCCGCCATTTTCGTCCGGAAGCGCGCCGCCGCATGGATGAGCTGGTTGCCAATCTGCTCAAAGCGTACGAATCCAGCATCCACAGCCTTCCCTGGATGACGGAAACCACTCGACAGCGTGCCCTGGAAAAGCTGCACCTGATCACGCCGAAAATCGGGTACCCTCGAAAGTGGCGGGACTATTCCGGTCTGGAGATCCGTCCGGACGATCTGCTGGGGAACGTGACACGTTCTGCCCGATTCGAACATCGACGGATGATCCGCAAACTGGGCCGTCCGGTCGATCGGGAAGAATGGGGCATGACACCTCAGACCGTCAACGCGTACTACAATCCGGGCCGGAATGAAATCGTGTTTCCGGCGGCCATCCTGCAGCCGCCGTTTTTCGATGCGGCTGCCGATGATGCGGTCAATTACGGAGCCATCGGAGCGGTCATCGGACACGAAATCAGCCACGGGTTCGATGATCAGGGCAGCCGGTACGACGGACACGGCAACCTGCAGAACTGGTGGACCGAAGAGGATCGGACCGCCTTCGAACAGCTCACCTCCCGGCTGGCCGATCAGTACGAACAGTACGAAGCGCTTCCGGGACGGCATCTGAACGGGCGACTCACGCTGGGAGAGAACATCGCCGATCTGAGCGGACTGGCCATTGCCTGGAAGGCCTGGAAACTGTCGCTGGGTGGGCGGCCTGGAGATGCCCTGGACGGCTACACGGCCGAACAGCGTTTCTTTCTGGGGTGGGCGCAGATCTGGAGACGCAAATACCGCGAATCGGAACTCATCCGGAGGCTGGTGACCGACCCGCATTCTCCGTCGCAGTTTCGTGCCAACGGCCCGGTGACCAATCTGGACGCGTTCTACGAAGCATTCCATGTGAAACCGGGCGACGGGATGTATCGTGCTCCGGAAGACAGAATTCAGATCTGGTAAACGATTTCCCGTTTGTTCCGGCATCAGGCGGGCTTCTCTTGTCCCATTCCGGCTCTTCCGATCCTTCCCGGCCGTCCCGACGGCGTTTTCCCCGGAGCAGCGGCGTGATTCTGCTGGTCCTGCTGGCGGGGACCGGTGCGATTTTTCTGCTGCCGACTCCGTCCATCGCACTGAGCGACGGCCAGGTGCTGCCCATGGCTCCGGAAGCCCAGCGACTGGCGGCCGTCACGTTCCTCATGGCCGGCCTGTGGCTGACGCAGATCGTCCCTCTGGCAGCCACCAGTCTGCTGCCTCTGGCCCTGTTTCCTCTGCTGGGAATCCAGTCGGCACGCGATGTCAGCCGGGCATTCATCAGTGACATGCAGTTCCTGTTCATCGGCGGATTCACGATTGCTCTGGGACTGGAGCGATGGAATGTCCATCGCCGCGTCGCTCTGCACGTGGTGCGCTGCGTGGGGGTTCGGCCGCGTCGTCTGGTTCTGGGAATGATGCTGGCCACCGGCGGGCTGTCGATGTGGATCAGCAACACGGCCACGACACTGATGATGACTCCGATCGCTCTGGCGCTGCTGCAGACCATCGGGGATTCTTCGGACACGGCGACGGATGCGTCCGGCCGGAATCCTGCAGACCTGCTGGCTGTCCCGCTGCTGCTGGGAATCGCCTGGTCGGCCAGCCTCGGCGGAATGACGACCATCATCGGCACGCCCACGAACACGGCCGCGGTGGCGATCTATCAGCGCCAGCTTCCCGACGCACCGGAACTGACGATCGCTCACTGGCTGATCGTCACGTTTCCCGTGGGGCTGCTGTACATCGGGATGGTCTGGCTGCTGCTCACCTGGCCGCTGCGGCACAGTCAGGCGGCCGGCGAAGACGACCTGCGGCGTACGCTGACGGAGCGTCTGAAGGCGCTGGGGCCGATTGCTCCGGCCGAAGTCCGCATGCTGAGCATTTTCGGGATGGTCGCTGTGCTGTGGGTGTTCAGACGTCCTGTGGATCTGGGGACCTGGCATCTGCCGGGCGGCATGGCGGTTCCCGTGCGGATTCCCGGGTGGTCGGACGGCCTGGCCTGGTGGTTTCGTCTTCTGGGGCAGTCCGATCGGGGGGCTTCGGCGATTCCCGCGGATCGTTTCGTGACGGATTCCACCGTCGCGGTGGCGCTGGCCGTGCTGCTGTTTTTCATTCCGTCGGGAATCCGGGACCACGACGGACGCCGTGTGCCTTTGATGGACTGGTCCACAGCCGTGAAGCTGCCCTGGGAAATCATCCTGCTGTTCGGCGGCGGACTGGCGCTGGCCGGCGCCTTCGACGACGATGTCACCGGGCTGGCCGGGTGGCTGGGACAGGCTCTCCAGGAACCGCTCATGGGAAAACCCGGCTGGCTGGTGATTGCCGTCATCTGCCTGACGATGACGTTTCTGACCGAAGTGACCAGCAACGTGGCGACCATCAGTACGGTGCTCCCGTCGCTGCTGATTGTCAGTACTCAGCTGGGCATGGATCCGCGGCTTGTCCTGATCCCCGCCACTCTGGCCACCAGTTGTGCCTTCATGCTGCCCATTGCCACCGCGCCCAATGCCATCGTCTTCGCGTCCGGACGGGTCACGGCCGGGCAGATGGCTCGTGCGGGTTTCCTTCTGAATCTGGCCGGTGTGCCGCTGCTGACGGCGGCCGCTTTCTGGTACATCGGTCCGCTGCTGGGACTGAACGGGACCGCTTCCGGTCCGGGCGGCCCGGACCGTAGTGCCGGGGTTCCCGCGGTTCGGCAGTTCGTTCAGGAAAGAGCGGAACAGGACGCACTACGGGCACCGGCCGTCCTGCAGCCGGCGGTGGCGGGCAATGGACCATTCATCGGTGATGCGGCCGTCCTGTACGACCAGAGCGCAGTGATGCAGGGCCACCGTGGGGCAGATGTGAATCGGCAGAGCCATCAGCAGGTCTCCCGGAGTGAAACGGGCGGCCTGTGAGGTGGTCACGGTCAGGTGTTCTTCGTTGTGAATGATGGCCTGAGCATCGGGCAGGTCCGGAAAGAACACCCGTCTGGAAGCGGGCGGATCGGCCGCGACGGACTTGTGGCCGGCATCCAGCGTCAACTGGCCGGGGACAGCCGTGCTGATCACGCGGGTTGCCACGGCGGCGGCCACTTCGAATTCCAGATCGGGACATTTGCTTCCGTATCCGACGTCGTGCAGCGTGCACGTCCCGGGACTCAGCCGAATCCGCGGATCGGAGAATTCTGCATACACAGGAAACGTCGGCGTTCCTCCGCACAGCAGTTCGGGAACGGTGTGACCGTCTGCTTCCAGTCGTTCGATCAGTCGCTGCACGGGTTCCCAGGCGGACCGGACGGCATTCGTGCGTTCTGCCAGCGACTCCTGGTGCTGGTGTCCGTCGTACACATGCAGACCGGCCGGTTCGATTCCGGGCAGCTTCTCAATGGTTCGGTACAAAGCGGCGGCGGCATCGGACGATGGATCGATGCCCGTGCGGTGCAGTCCGACGTCCAGATCGAGCAGAACGCCGACACACCTGCCGGCTGCCTGACAGGCGTCGGACAGCATGCGGACGCATACTTCGGAGTCCGCGGTCACGGAGAACCGGACGTCGGGATATCGGCCGGCCAGCCGCACCAGTTCGGTCAGCGCCGGGCCCACGGGATTCCCGGCCAGAACGACATCTTCCGCCCCGGCCCGGCACAGCATGTCGGCTTCCACGATGGTGGCTGCCTTGTGACAGGTGATGCCGGCGGCCGTGAGTTTCCGGACGACTTCGGCCATCTTGTGCGTCTTGCAGTGCGGTCTCAGCCGATCCGGCCGGCCGGCTGTCTGCAGCATCCGGCGGATGTTGGCGTCGATGCGGTCGGGCCATACGAGCAGCGCCGGAGTGGCCAGCATGGCGGCTGTTTCGGAATTCAGAGACGGAACATGGAACGACACGGCACGGTCCTGTGGCAGTGATTCGGCGGGCCGGATCCGCCGGACCCGATCCCGGTCGAAGCGCACTCGGAAAAATCATCACCAGCGGCAGATCCTGATGCGGCTGCGGGCCGGCTGCTTCTACTTTCCGCTGCGAACAGGAGACAGCAGCACCGACATCATGCGTCCGCTTTCCATACGCGGCGGCTGTTCCACGGTGGCCACGTCTTCCAGAGACTGAATGATGTCGTCCAGCATCTCGCGGCCTCGATCGTGATGAGCGTTCTCCCGTCCGCGAAACATCACGTTGATCTTCACTTTGTCGCCGCGGGTGAGAAACTGCCGGGCCTTGCCGACTTTCACATCGATGTCGTGCTGGCCGGTTTTGGCCCGCAGACGCAGTTGTTTGAGCTGCGTTTTGTGCTGGCGGCTGCCGCTGCTTTTCTTCTGCCGTTCGTACAGAACCTTGCCGTAGTTCATGATGCGGCAGACAGGAGGGCGGGCGTCCGGACTGACTTCGACCAGATCCAGTCCCTGTTCCTGGGCCAGGGCCAGAGCTGCTTCGGTTTCCATTTCTCCCAGCATCTCGCCGTCGGCATTCACAACCCGGATCGGTGAAATGCGAATGCGATCATTCATACGGGGCATGTCACGCTGCGGAACCGGGCTCGGACGAAAACGTTTAATGATGACCTCCTCAGACGAATCGAAATCGAATGTGAAAAACGGCAGTTCGGCAGCAGCCGATGCGCCGGCGGAATCCGGCGGCCACGGTACGGTCTGAACGAACGTGACCAGGATCCGACGACGGAACAGCCTTTCGGAATTCCCGGACGACGCAGCCACTCATGCCGAAACGGAAATCTCCGTCACGCACTTCACACAGGCCTCGCCTTCCGAATTGCGCAAAATACTAAGGAAAAGAGGATTCCCGGGAAAAGGCCGCAGCCGTATGAATCAGCGGCGTTCGTCAGATTTTTTTTGCCCGGGGAAACGTCCCGCGGCAGGGGGCACCTGCTGCGAAGCAGGCCGGCTGCCGGCAGATCCGGCACGGGTCTGGCGCCGGTGGAAACGACGGACGCCGCCTGTCAGAATGATCGGGTTCTCTGCCGGAGACGTTGACAGAAAATCGGGAACCGCCTGTCACCATGAATGACCTGTTCCAGTCTGCTGCTGTTCAGACGCTGCTGCGTTTTCTGAGAAGTTCCCCCTGTTCGGAAGCCGTATCCGACTGGCCGGGCGATCGTCTGACGGCGCTTCAGGAAGCCGGGGTACTGCGCTGGAACGTTCCGAAGGAATTCGGCGGCCTGGGACTGAGCGAAACAGAGATGCTCGAGGGATACCGGCTCCTGGCGTCCTCATGCCTCACAACGACCTTCATCCTGACACAGCGGAACGGCGCCTGTGCACGGATCATCAGTTCTCCCAACCAGACCGCTCAGCAGACCCTGCTGCCGCCTCTGGTTCGCGGGGAACAGTTCGCCACGGTCGGCATTTCTCACCTGACGACATCCCGACGTCACCTCGCGTCGCCTCCTGTACGCGTCGATGCCGACGGGGACGGATTTCGGCTGAACGGCACCATTCCCTGGACCACCGGTGCCACGCAGGCGGATCTTCTGATCACCGGCGGTGAGCTGACTGACGGGCGTCAGCTTCTGGCGGCCGTGCGGGTGAATCAGCCCGGAGTCCGTGTGCGGGATCCGGTTGAGCTGATGGCCCTGAGTGCGTCTCAGACGGGATCCGTGGAACTGACGGACGTGCCCGTCGGGCCGGATGATGTGCTGCACGGGCCGGTTGAAGCGGTGATGCGGCAGGGGGCCGGAGGCGGCGCTGGTTCGCTGGGCACGTCGGTGCTGGCGGTGGGAGCCGCGGAAGGCATGCTGCGTCAGCTGGAACCGGAAACCCGGGCCCGTCCTGATCTGAACGAATTTGTTCTTCCGCTGCAGCAGACGGCCGAACGGATCGCCGACCAGATTCACCAGGCGGTCTCGGGACAGCACTCAGAAGGCGCCAAAGCGGCGGAAATCATTCGTCAGCAGGCCAATTCGCTCGTCCTGAGGACCGCTCAGACGTGGCTGGCCGCGACGAAGGGAGCCGGATATGTGAGCGGCCATCCGGCGGAGCGGGCCGTGCGGGAAAGCATGTTCTTTCTTGTATGGAGCTGTCCTCAGCCGGTGCTGACAGCCAATCTGCGTGAACTGGCGTGTTCCGGGGCGACCGGGGAACTGTGAAATCGCGGCCGCTGGTGCCGTTCGCCAGGCCGACGACGCGGCTCACCTGGCAGCTTCCGAATTCCGCTCAGAGCCGGCCGGGTTGGTTGAGCTTCTTTCTGGTCATGGGCAGAATGCTGAAAGGGAGATCGTTCCAGGGAAGCAGGAGGGCGTTCCGGAACAGCGCCGGTTCCAAAGGAAGAAATCCGAAACCGCTGTTCGGGAACATGTTCATCGCTGACCGCGTCCGGGGTTCGCTGCGTGCATCCGGAAGCTGCGTCTGCTGCTGCGTCGAATTCGGCGCCGTCCGGACCGGTCGGGACGAGGAGATCATCATGCGGTCGATGATCAGGAACCCTCTGTGGGCGCGGCGGGCGGGATTCACGCTCATCGAACTGCTTGTGGTGATTTCCATCATCGCCGTCCTGGTGGCACTGCTGCTGCCGGCCATTCAAAGTGCGCGGGAATCGTCGCGCCGAGTGGAATGCATGAACCGAATGCGCCAGCTGGGTGTGGCTCTGCACGCATTTGCGGCCCGGGATGCCGGTCGGCGTTTCCCCCCCTATGGAACGGTTGGAGATGTGCGTGCCGGAGGCGTCTGGCAGCCGACCACGTCCGGCCGTCATCTGCGAAGCTGGGTGGTCGACATTCTGTCGGAACTGGATCGTGCCGACCTGTATGACCGCTGGGACCATGACCGCGTTCATGATTCGACGACGAAGGGGCCCGACGGCTGGTCGAATTATGATCTCATTCACGAATACCAGATGGCCGTTCTGACGTGTCCGGATGATGATTCGGCCGTCAACATCACCGGATCACTCAGTTATGTGGTCAATGCGGGGTACGCCAGTCTGGAACCGACCGGTACGAAAACTCCGGAAGAAATGCTGAGTTCCGATACCGGATGGGGCGGCAGCAGCAACTACCACAACTACGACGATCCGGACCTGGACTTCGATGTCAACGGAATCCGCAACGAACCGGTGGATCAGGAGTATCACCGCCGCAGCGGAGTCATGTGGCGCATGGTGCTCGACCGCAACGGAGACGGAAACCCCGCCAGCCCGCTGCCCAACCGCAGTTACGGACCGAACAGCATTTACGACGGGCAGAGCACGACGATTCTGCTGACAGAAAACATCAATGCCGGCAACACGGATCTGTGGGGCGATCCGGATCCCAGAAACTGCACGTTCGTTTACCCGCTGGACTGGGATCCGTCCGACAACATGCCCCCCCTGGATGCTGCCACGTATTTTCGAACGGCTCCTGCCGATCCGGACCATCCGTGGGCCGGAATCAACAAAGCCCGCGAAGGGCCTGACGGAGCCCGTCCGTTTCCGAATTCGAACCATCCGGGACTGGTCAACATGGTCTTCTGCGACGGGTCCACGCGGTCGATTTCCGAACGCATCGATTCGGGAATCTACGCCCGCCTCATCACACCCGAAGGAGAACGCATCGGCGGAGATGTGACGTCCCAGGAACCTCTTGCCGCAGATGAATTCTGACTCGGCCGCTGCCGATCGCGCGGAAACGGAATCTGTCAGGATGCCGGGAATATTCGGAAGATCGGCTCGGGCGATGTTCACGCTTCGCCGTCGTTCCGGGCGGCCGATGACGGGGGGCTCAGAAAACCCCGACGGACGATGCGGCCACCGTGTCGGCCGGCGCCCGGCCCCATTTCCAGAAGATAGTCGCAGTGTTTCAGGACCCGGGGTGACTGTTCCAGAATGATGACCGTGTGTCCGACTTCCGTGAGTCGTTTCAGGCAGGACAGCAGACGATCGGTATCCCGGGCATGCAGCCCCGCGGAAGGTTCGTCAAGTACGTACAAAGAACCGTGCCGCTGCTGCAGTGGAACCGGCCGGTGGTCCGGGTCGGAGGCCGGCCGTTCGGCGCGATCCGGAGAACCCGACAGAACAGCGGCGATCCGCAGCCGCTGGGCTTCGCCTCCTGACAGGGTGGACAGCGACTGTCCCAGTGTCAGGTATCCCAGACCCGTGGCCCGCAGACTGTTCAGACGTTTCTGGATGCGCGGCTGCCCCGTGAAGAACGAAAACGCTTCGTCGGCCGTCATGTCCAGGATCTCGTGAACAGCCCGGTCTCGATAACGGACTTCCAGAACATCTGTCCGGAAACGGCGTCCACGGCAGACTTCGCAGGGGGCCTGGACATCCGCCAGAAACTGCATGTCGATGGAAACCAGTCCTCGTCCCTGACAGTGGTCGCAGCGGCCGCCGCGGGACGCATTGAAGCTGAAGGTTCCTGCTGTGTAGCCGCGTTGCCGGGCCTGGTGGGTGTCGGCCAGCAGCCTGCGGATGTCGTCGAAAATTCCCAGCCACGTTGCCGGAACACTGCGGGCCGATCGCGGCAGCGGACGCTGGTCGAGCAGATGAACGTCTTTCAGACAGTCGCTGCCGGAAGCAATCCGGCAGCGGGGCGTGCCGGCCGGTTCGCGGCCGGACAGTTCCCGCTGCAGTTCCGGCAGCAGGGCATCGACGATGAGCGCACTGCGGCCGGATCCGCTGACGCCGGTGACGGCGGTGAGGCACTGCAGGGGGATTTCGAACGAAGCATCCTGAATGTTGTGGCAGTGCACGTTCCGAACTTCCAGCCAGTGCAGTTCGCCGGAGGGGAAGGCAGCGGGCGGCGCGTCCTGCAGCGGCAGAGGTTCTCCGGTCTGGTCCGGTCCTGCCAGAAGCTGTCCGGTGGGCGTGTGTTCTCCGGTCAGATCGGACGGTCGCCCTTCGAACACAATGCGTCCTCCGTCCTGACCGGCACCGGGTCCCAGTTCCACCACATGGTCCGCTGCCCGGATGACATCCGGGTGATGTTCCACCATCACCACCGTGTTGCCCTGATTCCGCAGCCGTCGCACGGCATCGATCACGCACCGGACATCGGACGGATGCAGGCCCGCGACCGGTTCGTCCAGAACGTACAGCGTGCCGGTCAGTTCGTTTCCCAGAACCGCCGCCAGCAGGACACGCCGCAGTTCTCCGCCGGAAAGCGTCTGCAGGCGCCGGGCAGGAGCCAGGCCGTCCAGGCGGAGCTGCTGCAGAATTTCCAGACGATGTCGCAGCCGACCGAAGACTGTCTGCAGCGCCTGGCGGCGGGCCTCCGACAGATCCGATTCCGTCTGGTCCAGCCAGGCCGGCAGATCGTCGCATGCTGTCATCAGAACGTCCGGAAGGGTCTGACCGCGAAGCCGCACGGAGCGGCCGATCGGATTGAGTCCGGTTCCCTGGCAGGACGGGCACGGC
This sequence comes from Planctomycetaceae bacterium, assembly GCA_015485495.1. Taxonomy (GTDB): domain Bacteria; phylum Planctomycetota; class Planctomycetia; order Planctomycetales; family Planctomycetaceae; genus S139-18. The sequence goes on along the minus strand of WFTL01000059.1, from coordinate 38,016 downwards.
TGGTGGCTGTCGCCCGAAAGTCCGCGTCCCTGGCAGTCCGAACAGGCTCCGGCGGCCGTGCGGCCGTTCAGCAGTTCCGGACTCGGTTCGGGGAATTCCGTACCGCATTCCCGGCAACTGTGTCCGGCCGTCCAGCGGTGCTTTTTCCTAAAGGATCCGCCGGCTCCTTCCGAGTCGTGTTCCTGTTCCAGCAGGACGCTCACGCAGCCGGCCGCATCGAAGGCCTGATCGATGGCTTCCGTCAGGCGGGAACGCGTGTCCGGAGAAAGGCGGATGCGGTCGACGGCGATCTGCAGCGATGCGGATGAAGTTCCGTCCGGAAGATCATCGAGGCGGACCACGGTGTCGTCACGCACAGCCCTCACGAATCCCAGACGGCGCCAGACGGCCGTGTCGGCCTGGTCGACCGCCGGAAACGTGATCACAGCCGGGCAGCCGCATGATGTGTTCAGCAGGGCATCGGCGACGCGTTCGGCATCCCAGAACACGACTTCCGTTCCGCATTCCGGGCAGAACAGGGTGCCTTCCTGAGCGAACAGCTGCTGCAGGTACCACAGAATGTCCGTACGCGATCCCACCGTGGCGAGAGGATCGGTGAGTCGGTACTGCTGCCTCAGGGCGACAGCCGGAGGCAGACCGGTGATGCGGTCGACATCGGGCCGTTCCAGCCGACTCAGAAACTGCCGCACATGGGGTGAGAACGTTTCTGCATAGCGCCGCTGCCCTTCAGCGAACAGCGTGTCGAACGCCAGACTGCTTTTCCCGGATCCGCTCACCCCGCAGATGACGGTCACTGCCTGAGAAGGAATGGTGACCCGAATGTCCTGCAGGTTGTGAACGCGGACGCCTTCCAGCCGAATGGGATGCATGACCCTGAATTTTCGTGAATGCGTCCTGATGGGTTCGTGGAGTGTGTTGTGCGGGGAGCAGAATCCGAAGACATCCGATCCGTGCTCCCGTCATTCGTTCAGCGGCTGCCGACAGTCTGTGTCCGCGAACGCCCGTCGGACGGAACGGCGGTCGCGGCCGGCTGGTAAATGCGGGATTCCTGGGCCAGTTCGTGCAGCATCGTTCGGAGCTGATCGGAAATCGCTGTCAGCAGCGGATCGGAATCCGCCCGGCGCGGCCGTCGTGCTTCGACGGGAATCGGTTCTCCGATCCGGACGATCGCGTGCAGAGGTCGATGCGTCTGTTCCCGGCCGGTCAGGTTTTCCGCGAAACGCTCTACCGTTTCGAGAATGCGGTCCACGGACGGCCGGGACTTCACGTAATCCGGCGGAAAGGCGCTGACCGCCTGCGCCAGTTCGATGTCGCTGAGCTGTTTCCAGCGGCGGCTGATTTCTTCAGGCGGCAGAGAACCTTCAATCATGTCCGGAATGATGGCCCGTCGCAGGGCCCGGACGCGGCCGAAAATGTCGTCCGCCGCCGGTTCGGTCAGCCATTCCCGTTCCAGAGGCCGCAGGATGCCGTCAATGAGGCGGTCCTGACGCTGCTGAAGCGATCCGGTCTGCGGCCGGCCCAGATATTCGATTTCCTTCAGACTCAGCAGAGCGCTGCCCACGCGTTCCACCCGCTCCATCAGCGGCCGCTGTTTCTGTGCTCCCCACAGCAGCCGTTCTTCGATATCGGCCAGAATGGGACAGGCCGTGGCGTGGACGTCTCCCTGATACAGATACTTGATGCCCACAGGCACAATCATTGTGCGGCGATCCGGACGGTCGGGATCCGGTGCGGCTTCGATGCGCCGCTGAGCGGAACGGGCGATGAATGCCACGCCGTCCATCAGAGCGCACAGGTGGTCGTTGGCCTGACTGAGAATGCCTTCCGGAAAGATGACCAGCGGCCGCCGACCGCGGGAAAGGATTTCGATGGCTGTCTGCACCGCCTGACGGTCGACACCTTCGCGGTACACGCTGAAGGCCCCCACCCGGCGCATCGTGAACGACATGACCCGGTTGCCACGGAACAGGTGGGAACTGGCCATGATGAACAGAGGCTGCCGAATGCGGCGGCCCATCTGCAGCAGCACCACCGGATCGGCCATCCGGCAGTGGTTCGGTGCCAGCAGAATGCTGTGGCCGGCCCGCTGCAGGGAGCACAGCGTGTCCTCTCCGCGGACTTCGACCCGGGTCACCCCATAGCGTGTCCTCAGCACGTGCGGCGTGAGCACGTTGAGCACCCGGGGCCAGCGGTCTCCCTGGTGCGGAGGAATGAATTTGTACGGCGAATCCGTAACGACCACGGACGGTGGACGCTGAGTGCGGAAGACGCGGCGACGTGCTGATCGGGAACCGAACATGGCGGCGCAGAGATTACCGTGGAAACAGGCCGCCGACCAGCATGAAACGCCGTCATCCGTCGTGGAGCTGCCTGGCCGGCTGTGTGTCCAGAACGATTTCGAAATGGCAGCCTGCTGCCGAAGGAACCAGCCGGACGGTGCCGCCGTGCTGCCGGGCGAGCTGCCGGGCGATCGTCAGGCCGATCCCGGTTCCGGTGGCTTCGCTGATTCCCCGGCTTCCGCGCCAGAACGGTTCGAAGATCCGTTCCCGATCTGATTCCGGAATGCCCGGGCCCCGGTCCTGGACATCCACAATCAGCCGGGTGTCCTGAAGCCGGCTGCGGATCTGCAGACGGGCGCCGGCGGCCGCATACTTTTCCACGTTGCTGATCAGATTGCCCAGAATCTGCTCCAGACAGTCGGGGTTGATCCACACCGGGCTTTCGGCGTTCAGGTCGATGGCTGTCTGTATGCCTCGGTCTGCCAGTGACGGCTCGAAGTGCGTCAGCACTCTGCGAATCACTTCGTCGGCCGAACGGGATTCCCGTTTCAGAGGCCGTATGTCCTGATGCCGGCGGGACAGGCTGAGAACATTGCCGATGAGTCGACTGAGACGATGTCCTTCTCTGAGAATCACATTCAGCCGCTGTTTCAGTGTCCGCGTCTGCTCTTCGGGAAGTCGATCCAGATCGCGATCCAGCAGTTCGGCGTACAGGCGAATGTTGGTCAGCGGGGTCTTCAGTTCGTGCGATACCTGACTGACGAAACTGACCTGCTGCCGGGCTTCCCGCAGGTCCCGGGTGTAGTCGCGAATGAGCACCAGACTGAGCACGCCGACGGCGGCCACGACGGCGATGACTCCGCCAAGGAAACCGACCTGGCTGCCCCGTGACGGTCCCGGAAGGTCATCCGCCGGCAGCAGAGACCGCAGCCGCCAGGATGTCAGCGGAGAAGCCAGGGGCATTTCGCTGACGGTGACCAGAGATTCCGCCGCGGCCGGCAGGCTGTCCGTCCGGCCCCACTGATACATGACCGTGCCGGATGCATCGACGAGCTGAATGCGCGTCGTCGATCCGCTCCGGACCGAAACGGGACTGTCCGGCAGCCACGAAATGACATCTGCCAGCCAGCGGGATCGTTCCAGAGCCGCTCCGACGGTGCGGCCATCGGGACGGCGGTTCCAGTAGATGAGGTTCAGACCGCGGTCCCAGTACCAGGCGAACCAGCCGGATCGGGGAACGGGGGGAAGGCCCGTTCCTGGCGAAGCTGTCGATCCTGCGGTGTCCGCGACGGTCTGCTCCGATTCCCGTCGGGGCGAAGGTCCGATCAGGACGGGGGCGTCTGTGGTGGCAGGGGAAGAATGATCCGACCGGGGTGCTGCGGCAGAATCCGGCGGATCGATCGGCTGCCGGACCGATTCGGGGGGATCGTCCGAGACGGCATGAAACAGGTGTCCGCCGCTGAACATGCGGGATGTCTGCAGCAGAAAGCGGCGTTCCTGGCCGCTCAGCTTCTGCTGCGGATCCGGATAGATCAGATTTCCGTGAGCATCCAGCAGGAACATCTGCATGATGGCCGGTTCCGACCGGGTGATCGCCCGCAGCTTCACCACATCGGGATCGTCCAGCGAGGTCTGTTCCTGAAGGCGGGCTTCCAGATGCGTGAATCCGGCAGCCACGACGTCGCCGATATCCAGAAGCTGCTGCCGGGCCAGATCGGCGAATTTCTGCTGAACACGGTTCTGTTCGCTTTCCGCCAGCCGCACCGCCGCACCGATCAGCAGTCCGGTCGGCAGGCCGATCAGCAGCAGCAGGATGACAAGAGACCGCGGTTTCATAGGATTCAGTGTACCGCAGTCGGGCCGGGGAAGACACGAATGAGAAACGCACGTGCCGTGATTTGCCGCCCGCCCGGTCAGCACGTAACGTATCGGCATGCCGGAAATGATCACGTCGTGGAACCAGCTTCAGGGACACCATCAGCAGCGCGAGCTGCTGCGCCGCACGATGCGGCAGGGACGTCTGGCACACGCCTGGGTGTTTTCCGGACCGGCCGGAATCGGCAAACGGCAGTTCGCCCGGCTGCTGGCGATGTCGGTCTTCTGTCAGCAGCATCCTGCGGAAGAGCTTGCCGCGTGCGGAACATGCCGCGGCTGCCGCGGTGTTCTTGCCGGAACGTGGCCCGATCTGCACGAACTGGAACGCTCCGAAGGCCGACAGGAAATCCGCATCGGACAGCTTGTCGGTGAAGGAGATCGGCGCGGACGCGAAGGTCTGTGCTGCGAACTGTCGATGACGCCGCAGGCGTCGGACCGCCGTGTGGCCATCATCGACGATGCCCACTGCATGACGACGGAAGCAGCCAATGCGCTGCTGAAGACTCTGGAAGAGCCGCCCGCCCGGTCCCTCATTCTGCTCATCACGGACGACGCGGCTTCGCTTTTGCCGACGGTACGATCGCGGTGCCAGGAGCTGCGTTTTTTCGCTCTGACGTCTCAGGAAGTGAAGACGATTCTGCTGAACGAAGGGTACACGGATTCTGAAGACACGGCCGAGGCTGTGGCGGCGGTGTGTGCCGGCAGCGTGGAAACCGCCGAACAGCTTCTCGACCCGCATCTGCGGGAACTGCAGCAGGCCGTCGCCCGGGAACTCGATCAGCTCGACGCCGTGAACACTCTGAATGTCTGCCGCACCGTCCTGGAAAGCATCGAGCAGATGTCCGGCAGTGCGGCCGAACAGCGTCAGAATGCTCAGTGGCTGCTGAAGTTCATTGCCGAAACGGTTCGCCGTCGTCTGACGATTCTTCTGGCCGGCGATCCCGGAGACCGCCTCACCAGGCAGCTTGGACTGCGCGGCGGCATCGATCTGCTTCGCCCGATGCTGGACCGGACCATCAAAGCGTCCATGCAGATCGACGGGATGGTCCCGGTGCCGCTGGCCGTGGCCGCCCTGTTCGACGAACTGGGCCAGATGCTGCGGCGGGCCTTCCGGGACGCCTGAAAGATCCTGCGGGCCGCCGGACCGAATCGGCGGCGCCCGTCAGAACGGAGCATCGAAGTCGGCTGCCATGTCGTGTTCGGCTTCGTCGTACCCCACGCGTTCTTCATTCAGGTCGTCACCGGGAGATTCCTGCATTTCGAACAGAAACCGCGACGGCATCGATTCCCGCCGCTTTCCCCATTTCATGCGGGTTGCGGCCCGTGTCAGAGTCAGGTGGTCCATGGCCCGCGTGATGCCGACGTAACACAGGCGGCGTTCTTCACAGATGTCCTTTTCCAGACCGCTTTCGACGCTGCGCCGATGTGGCAGCAGATTTTCTTCCATGCCCACCAGATACACGCGGGGAAATTCCAGTCCTTTGGCCGAATGCAGCGTCATCAGCGCAACCTGGCCGGTGTTCGGTTCGTCGGCCGGATCTTCATCGCGATCCATCAGCGCGGCGGTTTCCAGAAAGCCGTGCAGCGACGGAGACGCTTCGCGTTCCACATACTGCCCGATGGAATTGATCAGGTCTTCCACAACGGCCCGCCGCTGTTCCCGCTGTGTTTCTTCACGGTACTGGCGTTCGATTTCCGTCTCGTAACGAATCTCAGTCAGCAGTCGCTGAGTGATTTCCGGGAGCCGGGACGGCTGCTCCTGCATCTCCGTCCGATACCGGTTCAGCAGCCGGCGGAATTCCGTCAGAGCAGCGACCGCCCGATCCGGAACAGTTCCCGATGCGGCCGCTTCCGGAATCACGTCCCACAGAGAAACGCCTCGCTGCACGGCCAGAGCCACCAGCTTTTCGGTGCTGGATGTGCCGATGCCCCGGGCCGGGGTGTTGATGATTCGCAGCAGAGATGATTCGTCGGACGGACTGGCCAGAACCTTCAGGTAGGCGAGCACGTCGCGGATTTCCCGGCGGTCGAAAAAGGACTGTCCGCCGACCAGGCGATAAGGCACCTTCTGTCGGCGCATTTCCGCTTCGAACAGGCGGGGCTGTTCATTGGTGCGGAACAGGACGGCCACGTCGCCCGGATGCACCCGCAGTTCCGAAAGGATCCACGCGATTTCTCCGACAACATGTTCGGCTTCTTTGGTTTCATCGGGAAACACCAGATGCCGCACCGGGGCGCCCTGGTGTTTGTGAGCGACCAGACGTTTGTCATGCCGATGACGGTTGTGCCGCACGAGACAGTTGGCGTGCCGGATGATCGTATCGGTGCAGCGGTAGTTGTTTTCCAGCCGCACCGTGCGGGTCCCGGGAAACCGGGACGCGAAATTCAGGATGTGTTCGACTTCGGCACCCCGCCAGCCGTAGATGGACTGATCGTCGTCTCCCACGACGCAGATGTTGCCGTGCGGTTCCACCAGACGCGCCATCAGTTCGAACTGCACGGCATTCGTGTCCTGGTATTCATCGATCTGAACATGATCGTACCGTGACTGATGTTTCTGCAGAACATCCGGACAGGTTCGGAACAGCCGAACGGTCAGCAGCAGCAGATCGTCGAAATCGACGGCTCCGGCCGCCCGGAGCTGCTGCTGATAGCGGCGATAGGCCATGGCCGCCAGAGAATCGAAATCCGATTCGACCGCGTCGGCTGCGCGGTCTTCCGTAATGCCGGCCATCTTCCAGCGGCTGATGCGGCCGATCAGGTCGGCCGGCCGCATCGACTGTTCGGCCACGCGGATGTCGCGCAGAGCCCGCCGGGCGGTCGCTTCCTGGTCACCTCGGTCGTAAATCGTGAACTGTTTCGGCCAGCCGAGCACTTCGATGTCTTCCCGCAGCACGCGCACGCACCAGGAATGGAACGTGGTGACCAGAGGCCGCGGGCCGCGGCGGCCGCCCAGAAGCTGCATGGTCCGCTCCCGCATTTCCCGGGCGGCTTTGTTCGTGAATGTCACCGACAGAATGCGATCCGGACGAACGCCTTCGGCAATCAGCCGGGCCATCCGATACGTGATCACACGTGTCTTTCCGGTACCGGCTCCCGCCAGAACCAGCAGAGGACCGGATGACGTGCAGACCGCTTCGCGCTGGGGCGCATTGAGGCCGGACAGGTCGGGCATGGGCATACGTCTTGGGCGGCAACGGAAAAAGAAACAGGCAGCGGCAGGAAGGCGGGCATTCGGGCCAGGTGCATTCCGAACAGGCACGGGCCCCCCGCCTCCCTCCGGACATTCGTCAGGCCGGAGTCGCAGCCGCCGGATCGTCCGGCGACAAGGCAGCATCTGCAGACACAGAATCGCGGTCTGCAGCGGACGACCGCCGCAGAATGTTCGTCAGAATGTCGTGGCGAATCATATTGAGACAGGGCACGAGTACCAGGGTCAGCCCGGTGGCGAAAATGAGTCCGAACGTGAGGGTGACAGCCATGGGAATCAGCAGACGGGCCTGAAAACTGGTTTCGAACATCAGAGGAATCAGTCCCGATGCCGTGGTCAGCGTGGTCAGCAGAATCGGGCGCAGCCGTTTCATCGATCCGTCGATGCTGGCTGCCAGCGGGGACAGACCGGCGTCCTGCCGTTTGTTGATGAAATCGACCAGAACCAGAGAATCGTTGACGAGAATTCCCGTCAGAGCCACCAGGCCGATCGAACTCATGATGGTGAATACCTCGCCGGTCAGCCAGTGCCCGACAATGGCTCCCAGAACGCCGAAGGGAATGGCCGACATGACCACCAGCGGCTGCGTGTACGATCGAAACAGTCCGGCCAGCATGCCGTAGATGATCAGCAGAGCCACCGGAAACGCCGTGCGCAGGGACGAAAAGGATTTGCGGATCTCTTCGGCTTCTCCCAGGAATTCCACATGCAGATCCGGATACACGGGCAGAAGTTTTTCCTGCACGATCCGGCGGATCGCATCGTGCACGATGCTCGTGTCGGTGACCACGGTGTCGTCGACGGATGCGGTGATCATGGCCGACCGGGTCTGCTGATACCGGTTGATCGTGGAATAGCCGACGCCCAGCCGGGCTTCGGCGATTTCATTCATGGGGATCCATTTCCGCCGACCAGGCGGGCCGGCTCCCGGGATCCACATCGATTCCACGTTCCAGGTACTGCGGCGAAATTCTTCCGGATACCGCACCATGATCTTCACGTCTTCCCGATTGCGGCTGATCCGCCGGGCTTCCTGACCAAACAGCGCACCGCGAACATGCATTCCCAGAGTGCCCACGGTCATGCCGGTGGGGGCGGCAGAATCGCGCAGCCGCAGCCGCAGTTCCCGGCGTCCCACGTCCAGATTGTCGTCCAGGTCGAAGATTCCCTGAATGTCGCCGATGAGAGATTTCAGTTCCCAGGTGGCCCGCGGCAGTTCCTCGTTGCTCAGTCCCGACAGACTCACCTGAACATCCGGTCCGGTCGGCCCGCCGCTCATCGCTTCCCAGCGGACCGAATTGAAGCCCCGCAGATTCTCATCGCTGAACGTCCGCAGCACCCGAAGAATGTCTGAACTGGACCGCGACCGTTCATCCGCCGGACACAGCTCGATCACAAGCTGTCCCAGATGGCTCTGGTCTTCGAATCCGACAGAACCGGCTCCGCTGATATCGAACTGCCGGCCGGCGAACGTCTGAATGCTGAGCACTTCGCCCGGCGGAAACTGTGTCTCATCGGTGACGAATTCCGACAGCCGGTCGAGCTGTTCCTGCAGACGATCCGTGCTCGTTCCGATGGGCATTTCCAGACTGCACACCAGCACCTCGCTGTCCATATCCTGGATGAAGGCCCACCGGACGATGCCGCCGGCCAGCAGTCCGCCGGCCAGCACGCAGGCACCGGCCATCGCTGCGGTCGTGATGTATCTCCACCGCAGACAGCTTCGCAGAACCCGTTCGTAGGGCCGCAGCAGCCACTGTTCCATGAACCGATTCTTCAGAGTCATTCGATCCGCACCACCTGACGGCGACCGCTGACTCAGACCGGCAGGCAGGTGCTTCAGATGCGCCGGCAGAATCACCAGAGCCTCCAGAAGCGATACGGATAAGGCCGCGATGACCACCAGCGGCAGTTCGGCCATGAAGTCGCCGATCTGGCCGCGGATGAACAGCAGCGGCACGAAGGCTCCGATCGTGGTGGACACAGCCACGATCACCGGCCACATCACTTCTTCCGCACCGGCAACCGCGGCCTGCACCGGAGGCACGCCGTTTTCCACATGACGACAGATGTTCTCGCCGATGACGATTGCATCATCGACAATGATGCCCAGCACGATGATCAGACCGAACATCGACAGCAGGTTGATGGACGCGCCCAGAGCCCACATCGTGACGAAGGTGCCCATGAACGACACGACCAGCCCCACCGCCGCCCACCAGGCGACGCGCCAGTTGAGAAAAATGTTCAGGGAGATGAGGACGAGAATGAGGCCGGCGCGGCCGTTTCGCAGCATGAGATCCAGGCGGTCCTTCACGAATCGGGCGATGTCGGAATGCAGTTCGTACCGGAATTCCGTGTCGAACGGATCGCGGCGGGCCGTTTCGTACAAAGCCGCCAGGTCCACTCGGCCGATCAGAGCCATCAGGCGGGATAAGAACGGCGACGGGCCGGTGTACGGTTCTCCGCTGCGGGCCGCAAACCATGTCTTGACGACATCGGCGATCTGGACGACGTCTTCGGTCTCTCCGGCGAAAATCACAACATCCACGGCCGGCCGGCCGTTGTATTCGGACCGCAGGTCGCTGTCGACGAATCCGTCCGTCAGCCGGGCCACGTCCTTCAGCAGCACCCGACGGCCGTCCGGTTCCGCCCGCACCACGATGTTTTCCAGAGCGTCCGCCTGCTGACGTTCTCCCAGAGTCCGCACGGCAATCGTGTTCCGCCGGCCCTTCAGCCGGCCGCCGCTGATGTCCAGGTTCGATGATCGGACAGCCGCCGCGATTTCCTCGAATGTCACGTCGTACTTCAGCAGCCGGTCCGGAATCACGTCCACGTAGATTTCGTCGGCGCGAATTCCGTTGACCTGAACGCGGCTGACTCCGGGCAGCCGCAGCAGGTCGTCCCGCAGTTCCTGACCGGCATGCTTCAGCCGCCGCTCGCCGCCGTCACCGGACACGGAAATCGCAATGGTGGGAAGCTGAGGCACCACCTTGCGCAGGCTGATCTGTTCCACATCGTCCGGCATGTCCTGAATCGCATCCACTTCGTTGCGGACTTCCTGCAGCAGGACATCCACATCATCGACCGCCTGGTCGACTGTCAGGGTGACGAAGCACACGCCTTCGCCAATCTGACTTTCCACCTTTTCGATGCCTTCCAGTCCCCGCACCGCCTCCTCGATGCGCACCGCCACCGCCTTCTCCACGTCCTCCGGCTGCACGCCCGGATACAGAACCGAAATGAGCAGCCGATCGGGACGCGATTCCGGAAACATTTCCCGCTGAAGCGTCAGAGCGAACATGAGGCCGGCTGCCAGCAGGACCAGCATGAGCATGTTCACCAGAACGGAATTGCGAACACTGAACGACGGCAGAGACATGAATCGCACGGCCCGAAAAACAGCAGCAGATACGCAACGCTGCGACCAAAGAACGACATTCCAGGGACGCCATTGTAGCGCCCCGGGGCACCCGACTCACCATGCCCGATCCCCTGCATGATCGGATTTCCTTACCCACGGTCGGATTTCCCGATCCGGGACGGACCGCGCGGTTCCGAAACCTTCCGACCGGGAGAGAACCGCTCTGCGTGTCTGGTCAAGAGGATGCCCTGATTTTTCTCGCAATCAGGTGCAATTTGTGCTGAAATGAGAAAATCGGGCTTGCGGGGCGTCTCGGGACACCGACAATGAAGTTCCCTCAGGGGGAATGATCGACCGGTCGGTCAGTCGCCGGGAACGTGTTTCGGCGTTTGATGAGTTTTCGCGTGGCGCAGTTGTGCAGACGGCACAAGAGGGTTTTATGGACACATCGACGATCTGTGCGGCCGACATCATGACAACCCGGCTGCGGACGACGACGCCATCCACGCATGTCCGCGATGCCACCAGCGCTCTGATCAGCCACGGCGTGTCGGGGCTTCCGGTGCTGGACGGCGGCCGGCAGTTCGCAGGCCGTTTTTCTGAACGGACGGCCATCGCCGCTCTGGAACTGGCCGACATGGAATTCACGCAGAATGCGTCGCCTCTGCATTCGGTCCGCGCATCGGAACTCATGCAGGACAACGTGGTGCTGCGGTCGTCCGTCGATACGTTCACCGCCGCCTCTGTCCTTCTGGAGAATCGCGTGTCGGGAGCTCCTGTCGTCGACGACCAGGGAAAGCTCATGGGCGTGTTTTCCGAAAAGTCGGCCATGCGCGTGTTTGTGGGGCTCTGCTGGGAACAGTTCCCTTCAGCCCGTGTCACTGCCTGGCTGGACCGGGACGATCAAAGACGCATCAGCGAGAACACCCGGCTGGATGAAATCATCGACCGGTTTCATAACTCGGAATTTCGGCGCCTGATGGTCGTGCGGGACGGGTATCTGGTGGGACAGGTCAATCGGCGGGATGCTCTGAAGGCTGCCGCGGACCGCATCGACCCGGGATTGTCGGGAGTCCGCGTTGAACAGGAGGGCCCGAATCAGGTGATGACGGTGGGAGCGTGGATGGACCGGGAAATTCCCACGATCAGCCCGCACTCGGATGTGCTCACCATTGCTCACCTGTTCATGCACTCCGCGGCGCGGCAGATCCCTGTCGTCGACAACATGAAGCTGCTCGGACAGATCAGCCGCAGTGACCTGCTGAGAGCGATTGAACGGTTCTTTCCGCCTCCTCCGGATCCCGAACGAGCCGCTCAGCCGTTGTATCTCAGTTCGGTTGCTCAGCGCGGCGAGGTCAGCGCACTGACCTGACGATCCTGCTGCGGTCCGATTTCTGCCGGTCAGGGGCGGCAGGTCTGCAACCAGTGCCTGCGATGCGGTCCGATCCAGGGCTGTGTCCGGTCTGCGACAGCGGCGGCAGGCTCATAGCCTGCCGCCGCTGCGGACAGAATTTTGCGTGACCTGGTTCAGATCGACATCAGTGCGACCATCCGTGATGCGGCACTCCGACTGCCGGGAAATAGGAATCGTATCCACCGTGCTGCCGGTCGAACGTGCGAGGAAGCCGGTTGATGTGCGGCAAGCCGTTCGTGTGACGACGGCGGCCTGATTTCCGGTGGGGGATGCGACGTTCCGGATGGATCGACCGGGATCGATCGTAGACAGGCCTGCTCGTCCAGCCGGGCTGAGCACGGTCGAAGTGGTGCAGATTCCGGATCGTCTGCGGAGAACTGCGTCGGTGCTGCCAGTCGTCTGTGGGCCCGAGGAAACGATCGGAAGCGGAAAGCGGCCGGGCGGCCATCCCGGAAACCATGAGAACGGCAATGAGCGACAGGGCGGTGCGTTTCATCGAATGTCTCCTTTTCTGGTGAATCGTGCCTTTACGGCAGAATGGCCGTCGCAATCGCCGCGCCGACTGATGAATGAATCCTCTAACATCATTGGTGCACTGAGGTTATGATAGATACGACGCTCGATCTGGAGTTCCTGGCCGTGACATCAGTGTGATGACAGGGGGAGTCGGTTGGACGGCAGATCGGGATATCCCTATGTTCCGTACCAGGCGTTATGAGAGTGCGGGTTGAGTAAGCGATTCCGCAGGGTGGCATCGGAGGGAGGGTGTATCCGGAACGGATTCCCGACCGGAACTGAAAGCGGTCTGGCCGCGGGAGGAGTGGGGGTGGGAAGGAACAGGGAGTGACGGAACGTGGCGGTTCAGAGTGGTCTGGACCTGTCTGCATCCGCTCTTCTACACTTCCCGAACACCCGTTCGGCAGGAACCGCCGATTGCAGCCAGGCAATCGGGCAGAATCGGCCGAAGCGGGACGGTTGGCGAGAGCGATTGCCTGGAGAAGCTTCCTGGTGGAAAGACGCTGCCGAAAGATGCGTCTGGACCGGCATCGGATGGATTTTCGAAAGGCGTGCCGGAACATTCATCCGGAACGACTCCTTTCAGTCGGACGGCGTGTTTTGCAGCAGGACAGACCTGGTGTCGGCGCATTCTGCCGCGACAGAACCAAACACTTTGATGCCAAAGGAATGGCGTTTCATGACAGTTCGCAGGACGAGTATCGGGACGAATCTGCTGTTGTCTGCCGGCGTTCTGGCGATGTGCTGCGGCTGCGGGATGCCCTATCCGCCACGACCGCCCTACCCGCCACCCTATCCGATTGGTCAGCCGGTCGGGCAGCCCATCGGACAGCCGGTGGGGCAGCCGATCAGTCAGCCCGGCTGGCCTCCCCAGCCGGTTGGAAAGCCCATCGGGCAGCCGGTCAGTCAGCCGATCGGCGATGTGTTTCTTGTTTCGGGTACGCCGGAACAGCAAAAGACGTTTCGTGATGCCCTGGCACGCTGCGACTTCCCGTTCGAACGGCTGCGGCCGGGAATGCAGCGTCAGGGGATCAGCGCCATTCGCATTTCCTGGCTGCCGACCGGAGAAGGCACCCTGGGCTGGGCGTCCACAGCCGGTGAAATCGGGATCAGCAGTGCCATCAGCGGAACGGAAGCCCACCGGACGATCATTCTGGAACTGGGGCACATCGTCGACTTCTTCTATATGACGCCGCAGATGCGATCAGAAGTTCTGCGGCTGTGGCACCCTGGAACATCCGACGAGCATGGCTGGCTTGGATCCACCCGCTACTGGGACCGCGTGGGAGAAGCCTACAGTGCTCTGTTCCTGTGGGCTTTTGGCGACGAAGAGCTGTGGTTCGACGCCGGTTATTCTCACAAGCCGACTGAAGAGCTGGCCGCGCGCCTGCGTGAAATCCTGCTGCCGGGCCGCATGGCCCGCAACTGACACCGCATCTGAACCGGCAGCACTGCCGGAAACGCTCCGAACAGAATCGTCGGGATCGCAGCAGGATGGTCCGTTGAAGATCTTCGGTCGCAGGAAGTGTGAACAGCGACACCGTGTCCGGGACGAAAAACGCGGTCCCCGACATCAGCCGTCCGGAACGCCGGAATGAAACAGAAGTTCGGCTCTTTGGAACGCGTCGAATGGAGACAGCGATTCACACAGGGATCTTCAGCCGACGGAAGATGTCGGCCAGAATCCAGATGGGACCGACCAGAAGAAACTGCAGGTCCTGGAAAAACGCAGGTTTGCGGCCTTCGATCCGGTGACCGATGAACTGGCCGATCCAGGCCAGAACGAAAACCACCAGGGACGACTGCCAGACCAGCCCGGGACGAACGGATTCCACCAGAGGAAAGACGGCCAGCATGGCGGCTGTGATCAGTGCCATGCCGATCGTGAGCGTGATGGAAAGACGCAGATAAAACAGAAGCGACACGACGATCAGCACACTGGCCCAGCTGACCGCCATACTGCGCGGTCCGATGAATTCCGGAACCGGCAGCGACCACAGCATGCCCAGCAGAGTCATCATGATGATGGGCACGCACACCCAGTGGATCTTCTTGTTGACCGGATTCACGTGGTAGCGGGAGTATTCATCCAGCCAGTCCTGCAGAGAGCGGCCAGAGGTGTCTGCCGGATGTTCGGTGGACGAAGCAGATTCACTCATTTCAGACTCCCGCAGAAATCACAGTGTTGGCGCCCGGACTCGATCGACCTGCCGATCCGTTCCCGCCACCGGTTCGCAGCGGCTGCCATCCGGACACCGCACCGGATCACCCGGTGAAGGCGGCCCAGATGAGTCCCGGCAGCCGCATGATGCCCGGACGGTCGTACAGGGCCAGCAGATGCCAGGCCACGGTTTCCGCCCGCCGGTGATCAGAAAACAGAATGGGCTTCGGAACATTCACCAAAGGCCCTTTCAGCACGGATTTCTCGAAGTTGTCCAGAAGGTACGTGTTGTGGACACTGCCAATTCCGCTCTGGACATCATCGTACGTGCTTCCCGGCCAGGCGCCCCACGGCGTGCTGATCATTCCGTAGGCCAGAGCGGACCACTGATTCACACACACCGATCCGTAACGCAGCGCTCCGATGCTGCGTTCCAGAACATCAGCCTGAGATTTCTCGAATTCGCGGGGCACCGTGATGTTCGCACTGAGCGTGCCGTACATCCGATCGTTGACGAACTCCACCGCCGCCTCCAGGAACCGGACCGGATCGTCTTCTTCCAGCGCGGTTTCTCCGCACACACAGACGAACGATTCTTCGAGGAACAGTTCCGGCCGCTCATCAGGCGACTGATCGGTCAGCAGAACCCACGGCAGGTGATCCCTGTCTTCTGGCGGACTGCTCAGGCCGGCAAACCGCGCATAACGTTCGGCGGCTCCGGGATAATACGCCCGACGTACGGGCGTCCTGTCCAGTGCCTGGCGCAGCAGCCGCAGAAATTGCTCCCGCTGATCCCAGCGGCGGGACGTGATCACCATCTTGGTGGCCAGACAGTTGAACGACACGTTGTTCGTGATGGACGCAGCCACATGCTTCGCCTGAGAAGCCAGTTGTTTCTGTGAATACCGCCCCGGAACAATGATCCACGGCGTCACGTTTCCCAGTTCACTGGTGACGCATTTGCTGGTGATGGGTTTTTCAGGACGCGGTTCGCCGGGACCGGTTCCCCACACGATGGCATCGTGCGTCATAACCGATCCGGTGACGTGAATCTCGTCCACCCGGTCATCCCGAACCAGGGCCGCTCCCACATCGCCGCCTCCGGTCACGATGCGCAGCAGGTTCGCTTCGATCAGCGGCCCCATCACGTCCGAAAAGACTTCATCAAGATATTCGTTGACCGGGTTGAGCTTCAGCAGAACACGGCGGCCTTCGAAGATGAGTCGATTCAGGGTGTCTGTGGCGGGAATCGCCGACACGTTTCCGGCTCCCAGAACCAGAGCCGTGCCTTCCACCGTCCCGCCGGCCAGGTGTTCCGGCAGATCGCCATGGATCTGATGCTCTTCCACTCCCGGCTGCATGTGGACTTCGGCCGACAGACCGGCGAACGTGACCGAATCGAACAGACCGGACGTCGGGAAAACGGGCACGGCCAGCTGCCCGGTGACCGTACGACGGACCCGCCCCGGCAGCACGGGCCGGCCTGTCCGCAGAACATCCTGCAGCGTCCGCACAGTCAGTCTCAGCTGCCGAAGGACGACCGACGGTCCGCTCAGAACACATTCGGCCCGATCCCCTTCCTTCAGCTGCTTGACGTCCGCTTCCAGCCGCACCCATTCCGGAGCACACCGGACCACACGTTCAGCACACTGTTCACACAGTTCGATACGCTGTTCGATGGGCACCTGTGAAGACGGCTGCGAAGCCAGTTCTTCCAGACTTTTGAAAGCTGCGTCTGTCTGAGATTCCACCACGGCTGACATGGGTGCATCCTGTTGACGGTGACGGGGCCCGGTGACAGACAGCACCTTCCATCCATGCGACAGGTGCGCCGACCAGCGACCGGTTCGGAATCTGTGCCAGACGGCACATGCTGAGTATACGCGAACAGTGCACGCAGGGGCGGGTTCCGGAAGCCTTTTCTGCCGCTGCCGAAAAAAAACGCCATTTTCCCCAAAGAATGTGAAAACCGGCATGCGGCCGATCAGACCGTGTGCTGCGGTGCCGTCAGTCGGTCGCCCGATCCGGGGGCCGGACAGGTGCTGCGGATGCCCTTCGATGCTGAAAAAAACGCTCCGGATGTTCCGGGCGCCGGTCATGAAACACCCAGTCGGCAAAGTCCAGAATCGCTTTCCAGTCGACCGGAGTCAGATCATGTTGTCCGTCCCGCAGGTGCAGGGCATTGTGATCGGGAACTCCCAGCAGATCGAAGACTTCCTGGGCTGCCCGACTGGTCACCTGGCTGCCTTCGGGATTCGCCCACACATCGCCCCGCGCTTCGGTGCACAGCACAGCCCGCGGTGCGACCAGAGCCTTCAGAAAATGCTGGTCGACCGGCAGTCGGTTCTCCCGGCCCGAAAACCACCGCAGACGCGGATGAAACCAGTATCCGAAACGCTCCGGACGCGTGATCAGTTCCAGAGTTTCGGCACCCTTCTGCTGCACGCGAAAGCTGCCGGCTCCCCCGCAGCCCGATCCGTTCGGCGCCACCAGGCGGATGCGTTCGTCCATTGCAGCGGCCAGCAGAGCCATCTTGCCGCCTCGGGAATGACCCACCAGCGCCATGCGGTCCGGATCGACATCCGACCGCGTTTCCAGATAGTCCACCACCCTCATGGCTCCCCAGGCCCACACGGCCAGCGTCGCCCAGTCGTGTTCCGGATAGGCCTGCTGAGCCGGACCGACGATGTTCGCTTCATCCGGATCGAGATCTTCTCGGGCGAATTCCACATGCATATAACCGCGTTTCAGGATGGCGGGCACTTCTTCCAGGTGCCCCAGAGCATGCTCCTCACGAATGATGACAGGCCGGCGCTGCGTACCGGAAGGACGGTACACGGCGATCCGCATCGACAAAGGACGCGGAGCGGCGATGTGCAGCGTCAGCCGTTCTTCGGTTCCGCCGACCTGCGGCAGCGTTCGCTGCGACTCGAGTCGTCCTTCAACACGGTCCGGCCGCCCGGGCAGATGCCCATACACGTAGTACTGCATCATGGCCTGCAGTTCCCGACGACGCTCATTCCATTCTGCGCCCGACGCGACGGGGCGTCCGGCGGCGGTTGTGAGCAGCGGCGGCAGGCCCGACGTGGCCGGCAGAGCATCCAGTGAGTCAGGAGGCGTCCAGCCGGCGCTGTTCGGTTCAGCCGCGCAGACCGTGGCTACAGCCATGATCCCGGTCATCAGCCGCACAGCGGCCGAAACAGATTTCCGCAGGAGACCGTGCAAAGGATGCCGCCGGATGCATGAGAAACGATTCGCGGAAGACAGCATACATCCCTTTCCGTTCAAGGAGCCACTGGAGTGGTCGGTGCCGATGGTCCGGATCACCTGCCTCTGCCACGAAGATACGCCGTCGAAGCGGCTGTCAGTCGGATGATTCCGCTGAACCGGCCGAATCGTCCGCTGAACCGGACGGCGGATCAGTGGATGCAGGCGATTCGTCAGCATCCATCCGGTCCGCCGATGCATCGGTGGCTTCGTCCTTCTGATCACCGTCTTCCCGATCGCCGGGACGCGGCCCCAGCAGTTCCCGCAGCTGGCGACGTTCGAGGATTTCGTGTTCCAGAAGGGCTTCGGCCAGGGCGTCGAGCTGAGTGCGGTATTCTCTGAGCAGTTCCAGAGCCCGGTCCTGCGATTCCTGCATGATCCGCTGCACTTCCCGGTCGATGATGCGGGCCGTTTCTTCGCTGAATTCGCGGTAAGTGTGCATTTCCTTTCCGAGAAACGGATGTTCTTCGGACTGTTTGAAGGACACCGGTCCGATGGTTTCCGACATGCCCCAGCGCGACACCATGCGGCGTGCCACGCTGGTGGCGCGTTCGATGTCGTTTTCGGCACCGGCGGACACTTCGTTGAACACCAGCATTTCCGCGGCTCGACCGCCCAGCATCATCACCAGACGTTTTCTCAGAATCGCTTCCCGGACATTGAAGGTTTCGCTTTCCGGCATCAGTTGAGTGACCCCCAGAGCGCGGCCGCGGGGAATGATGGTCACTTTGTGAACCGGATCCATGCCTTCCTGGAACCAGGCCAGAATGGCATGACCGGCTTCATGCCAGGCGGTGAGCCGTTTTTCGCTTTCATCGAGCTGTTCTTCGCGAATCGCCCCCATCTGGACGAGATCCTGCGCATAAAGAAACTCATCCATCGACACGCGCCGTTTTCCTTCGCGGGCGGCCTTGAGGGCCGCTTCGTTGACCAGCTTTTCCAGTTCGGCACCGGAATAGCCGATCGTCGACTGGGCCAGAGCCTCCAGCTGGACATCATCGGCCAGAGGCACACGGCGGGTATGGACCTTCAGGATGCCCAGACGTCCTTCCTTCACGGGCAGATCGACCGTCACATGACGATCGAACCTTCCGGGCCGCAGCAGGGCCGGGTCGAGAACGTCGTGTCGGTTGGTGGCGGCCAGAACGATGATGGATTCCGTCTGACTGAATCCGTCCATTTCGCTCAGGATCTGGTTGAGTGTCTGTTCCCGTTCGTCATGGCCGCCTCCCACGCCGGCTCCCCGCACGCGTCCCACCGCATCGATTTCGTCGATGAAGATGATGCACGGAGCCGCCGCTCTCGCTGTCTTGAACAGATCACGAACGCGGGTGGCTCCCACACCGACGAACATCTGAATGAATTCCGAACCGTTTACGGAAAAGAAGGGAACTCCCGCTTCTCCGGCCGTGGCCCGCGCCAGCAGCGTCTTCCCGGTGCCCGGCGGACCGACCAGCAGAACACCGCGGGGAATGCGGGCTCCCAGGCGCGTGAAGTGCTCCGGTTCCTTCAGAAACTGAACAACTTCCTGGAGATCCTGCTTGGCCGTTTTGAGACCCGCCACATCGTCGAACGTGGCGGACTTTTCGTCCTTTTCGAACCGCCGGGCCGGACTGCGAATGAAGGACCCCATCATCCCGCCGCTGAACGGATCGCCCGACCGGCGGAACACCAGCCACATCACGGCCACCATGAGCAGCATGAAGCCGATCCAGATGATGATCTGCGTTCCGGGAGACATGGTGGCATGCTTCACCCGCAGCGGATCGATCTGATGGATGCGTTCCCGCAGTTCCGGATCGTCGTCCCAGGACGGCAGCGGCACGCAGTTGAATTCCGGCTGCAGGGACGTCGTCACGCCGGCCGGCTGTTCCGAAGGAACCGTCTTCCATTCTCCGGTGATCACTTCTCCGCTGTCCGTGGTGAAAACCACCATCGACTTCACGTTTCCGGCGAGAATCTGCTTTCGCAGAAAGTTCCAGGGAACGGTCGTGCCGCGGGTGAGTTCCGAACGGAACAGGAACCATCCCATCAGCAGAATCGCGGCAATCACGAACAGCGGCGTGATGCCGAACGGCCGCATCGGCGGTCCGCCGTCCGGCGTTCCGGAATTCTTCGAAGACCCGTCTGAACGGGATGTCCGGCCGTTCCCGTCAGAGCGGTCGGACTGGCGGCGTTCTTCGGGAGCCGCAGCGTGTTCCTGATCGTCGCGGATCATCGTTTTCCTGTTTCCGGTATCCGAACGGGCCGCAATCGTCGGAAGTCTGGCGGAAACAGCCGGTCAGCCGAAACAGACACCGGCGCCTGCAGAGCGTTCGAAACGCAGATTCCGCACATTGAGACTGAACGATCCGGGAAGAGAGGGAGCCATCGTCGGGCGTTCAGCCGGATGGTACCCCGGAAGGGCGTGAATCAGAAGCGGACGCAAAAAGGGAACGAAACGTTGCCTCCGCATGCACCTGAGAACCGGTGGCCGCAGGGCTGCTTCATTTCTGACCTGACCCGGTTTGGCTGGTCTCACCACACTTGGAGGCAACGTCCCGTTCCCTGACGAACGCCGACGTCACGGACCGCATTATTTCCCGCCCCCGGAAGAACGCAAGCGACCCGCTGCGGGAAACGAAAATCGGCCCCAATGCGAATGGCCGCCGGGTTCCTTTCAGGAACACGGCGGCCAGTTACCCCGTAGGGACTCGAACCCCAACTAACAGAACCAGAATCTGTTGTGCTACCAATTACACCACAGGGTAAGAACAGGCTCTGTTCTCTCGCCTGTGCTCCCATTCTAGCACCCGGATGCGGCCGTGTGAAGTCCCCTTCTCACATTCCCGGACCACAGCCGGCGGAGATCAGCACGCCGGGCACGGCAGTCTGCCGCGGACGGCCCGCAGGTCGGCAGAAGCCGCCGAACGGCGACAGCGGATGGCCGTTTCTGCGTCCCGCAGAACCCCCTCAGACGAAAGCCCGCCGCAATCGGCCGCCCGGATCCCGGACCCCGCAGGACTCATCTTACGTCCCGGCAGCCGCCGCCTTACAGTGCCGCTCTGTTCCTTCGTCCGCTGCTTCCTGTGTGTGCGGTATTCTGTATGCGTACCATCGCCGTGATGAATCAGAAAGGTGGCGTCGGCAAGACGACCACCAGCGTGAATCTGGCCGCCGCTCTGGCCCGATCCGGAAAACGCGTCTGCGTTCTCGATCTGGACCCTCAGGGCCACGCGTCCTTCCATCTGGGTATCGAAGCCGGGCCCGAATGCCCCACGCTGTACAGCGTGTTTTCCGACGAAGCGACGATCGATGATGTGCGGCAGCTGGTGGCGGACAATCTGTCAGTCGTCCCGTCGAATATCGATCTGGCGGCCGTGGAAGTGGAACTGGCTGACGTGACACGGCGGGAATTTCTCCTGCGGCACGCCCTGCAGCCCTGGCGCGAACAGAATCGGTTCGACTATGTTCTGATGGACTGCCCGCCATCTCTGGGAATTCTCACCATCAACGCGCTGTCGGCCGTTCAGGAAGTGTTCATTCCGCTGCAGCCCCACTTTTTCGCTCTGCAGGGCCTGTCCCGGCTGTTCGAAACCACGGCCCTGGTCAATCGGCGGCTCAACCGCGAACTGCATGTCACGGGTGTGGTCCTGTGCCTGTACGAAACCGGAACCCGCCTGGCCGCCGATGTGACCGAAGACCTGAAGTACTTCCTGGCGGAAAGCGACAGCGATGCGCCCTGGGCAGACGCCCGGATCTTCCGCACACGCATCCGCCGCAACATCAAACTCGCCGAATCACCCAGTTACGGGCAGAGCATTTTCGAGTACGCTCCTCACTGCCCCGGCGCCCAGGACTACGCCGCACTGGCCGAAGAAGTCCTGGCTATGACGGCCGATGCGAATCCCGATCGTCCTGACGCCGCCGGTTCTCCTCAGGCAGGACCCGCCGAAAACGGTTCGGCTGCCGCGGCATAAAAGCCGGAACCGCACACACTACGGACAGGCCGCCCGACCGGATACACCGGCCGGCTGCAGAAATCTGTGCCCCGATCGCGATCCGGTCGCGGGCAGACGCAGACCGAATCCGCCGGCATCCGGCCTGCCGTTCACGAAGCTGCCGGCGGAGGCGGCGGAGGCGGCGGGGCGGAAAAGGACGGGGCCAGTTGAGGCACCTGGCCGGCCGGCTGCCAGGCCGCCATGCCGCCGGTCCACACCATCGTTTCCGGAGTCACCTCACCGGAAGCGATCCCGGCTGCGATCTGCTGCCCCGTGAAAGGCCCCCGTGTCTGACCATTCACGGCGATGTGCCATGCGGCAGCCGGAGGCGGCGCGGGAGGTGCCGGCGGGGGAACCGTTCCCGGCATCTGTCCGGGACCGCCGGGCTGCATCATGCGACCGGCCATGGCGAATCCCAGTCCCAGTCCCATGCCCTCGGCCGCTCCGCCGCCGGATGGATTTTCGGCCGCCGCGGTCATCGCCTGGCCCATCTGATACTGCTGGAATCGGTTCAGGTCGCCGATCACGCCCATGCTGGTGCGCGTGTCCAGAGCCTTTTCCACGGCTTCCGGCAGAGAGATGTTGACGATCATCAACTGCGGGATTTCCAGCCCGTATTCGTCGTCGATACGTTCCTGAACGGCCCGACGCAGGGTTTCTCCGAACTCCTGGTAACGGCTCGCCAGATCGAGGGCCGCGACATCAGATGACCCGATCACATCAGCGAAAGTGCTGACGATGATCGATCGCAGCAGCTCGGTGATCTCATCGGTGTCCACGGCGCTGTCCGTGCCCACCAGCTCCCTCAGCAAAGCACGCGGGTCGGCGGCTTTCACGGCATACGTGCCGAAGGCTCGGAGACGAATCGGGCCGAATTCCGGATCCCGCAGCATGATGGGATTGGGAGTGCCCCACTTCAGATCCGTGATCTGCCGCGTGCTGACAAAGTACACTTCAGCCCGAAACGGGCTGTCAAACCCGTACTTCCAGCCCGCCAGAGTGCTCAAAATCGGCAGGTTGTCCGTTTTCAGTTCGTAGTGCCCTGGTTCGAACACGTCGGCGATCTGGCCGCGATGGACGAACACCGCGATCTGCCCGGGACGAACAATCAGTTGAGCACCATTTTTGATTTCGTTCTGATACCGCGGGAAACGCCAGACGAGCGTATGACGTGAGTCATCCAGCCACTCGATGATGTCGATCAGTTCCGCACGCAGCTTGTCGAACAGTCCCATGTGAACATGCTCCCGGTAACAGGAAAGCCTCGGCCCCGCATTCCACAGTCTAGCTGCCGGAGCACTTCATGCCATGCCGGACGCCCCTCACCCGAACGAAAGCAGACGAAGAACATGATACGCCCGCGGCCCCCTGCCGCCGCCCTCACACCGCCCGCCGGGTCCTGCAAAGACGGGGGCCCTTCGGCGGACGCGGCTTTCCCGGAACCGCCGATCTGATGCACGTCCGGATAGCCAGACCGTCATCGCCTGCTATGCTGCCGGTCATTCCGTGTCCTGGCGTTCATCCAGGATGGCTCACTCGACACTCCATCCGGCCCGGAGATCCGGTTCTCTGCCTGCTGACCAGATGCTGACATGAATCCGCTTGCCGTCCGCCTGAACCGACTGGAACTGCCGAACCCCGTGCTGGCTGCGTCGGGAACGTTCGGTTATGCCCGGGAAATGACTCCGTTTGTGGATGTGTCCGTTCTGGGCGGCATCATTCCCAAGACGGTGACTCCGCAGCCGCGTCCTGGAAATCCGCCCCCCCGCACCGTGGAAACATCGGGCGGACTGCTGAATTCCATCGGACTGGACAACGACGGTTTCGATCAGTTCATGGCCGAGAAACTGCCGTATCTGCTGTCGCTGGGAGCTCCGGTGATCGTCAACATCGCTGCCAGAACGACCGATGAATTCCGCCGCATGGCGGATGTCCTGAACAGCCAGCCGGACATCGCCGCGGTGGAACTGAACATTTCCTGCCCCAATGTGTCCGGCGGTGTGGATTTCGGAACGTCTCCGGAACGCGCTGCCGAAGTCGTTGCAGCCGTGCGCGCGGCCGGAGATCTGCCGGTCATCGCCAAACTGACCCCGAACGTCACCAGCGTGGTTCCGGTGGCCCAGGCCGTCGCGGATGCCGGCTGCGATGCCGTGTCTCTGGTCAACACGTTTCAGGGCATGGCGGTCGACTGGAAGCAGCGGCGCCCGGTGCTGGGAAACCGTCTGGGAGGCCTCAGCGGGCCGGCCATCAAGCCGCTGGCGCTGCGCATCGTCTGGGAAGTCGCTCAGGAAGTGGATGTTCCCATCATCGGAATCGGCGGCATCCAGTGTCTGGACGATGTGATGGAGTTTCTGGTCACCGGTGCATCCGCCGTGCAGATCGGCACGGCCAGTTTTTATGATCCCGGCGTGTCCGCCCGTCTGGTCCGTGAGCTGCGCGATCTGGTGGACCAGGAAGGCCTTCGCAGCATTCGAGACATCACGGGGACTCTGACCTGACCGACGGCCCCCGGCCGGACGTCGCCTGCCGGCCCTCTTTTCCATTCCCTTTTTTCACCGCAACAATGCAACGAACCCCTCCCGTCATCCCGGGCCGCCAGGTCACCGGCCTGTCCGCCGTGCTGCTGCCGTTTCTGGGAGGCAGCGAAATCGACTGGGATTCCTGGGAAGCCCATGTCCGCCGCACACTGGACGCCGGCCTCATTCCGGCGGTGAATATGGACACCGGTTACATTCACAGCATCGACCAGACCACGCAGCAGGAAATCCTGAAACGAACCCGGACGCTCACCGGCGGAGGCCCGTTTGCAGCGGGCGCATGTGTGCACGATGCCCCGGATGTCCCCTTCGAAATCGATGCCTGCATCCGGCAGGTCGATCTCGTGCAGTCTCATGGAGGCACCCCCGTGGTGTTTCCTTCCTGGGGCCTGGCACAACTGTCCGATGACGGCATCGTGTCTGCCCATCACGAAATCGCTCAGAACTGCGACGCGTTCATCGCGTTTGAACTGAGTCCGCAGTTCGCACCATTCGGCAGAATCTGGCCGCTGGACGTATTTGAACAGATGCTGAAGATTCCGCAGTGCGTCGGATCCAAACATTCGTCCCTGCAGCGCATTCCCGAATGGGAACGTCTCATTCTGAAATCCCGGCTGCGTCCCGACTTCCATCTGTACACCGGAAACGACCTGGCCATCGACATGATCTGCTACGGCAGCGATTATCTGCTGGGACTGAGCAGTTTTGCACCGGACCTGTTCGCTCAGCGCGATCAGTGGTGGGCCGACCAGGACCCGCGGTTCCGGGAACTCAACGATGTGCTCCAGTACCTGGGAGAATTCACATTTCGGCGGCCGGTTCCTGCCTACCGGCACTCATGCGCTCAGTTCCTGCACCTGCAGGGACACATCCGTGACAGCACGCCACCGGCCGGTGCTCCCCGACGCCCCGACAGTGATCTGGAAGTGCTCCAGAAAATCCTCACGCGGCTGCAGGACGTGGCATCACGCTGACCTGCCGATGCCGAACTCTGACGGACAGCCGCCCTGCGGCAGCAGACACTGAATTCCCGGCAGCCCGGCTGCGTCAGTGCCGCAGAACTCCGCTGCGGAAGTCTGTCCGGACAGCGGACGAATCAGTCGTCGAAATCCACTTCGATTTCGTAACCGTCGTCGTCCCAGTCGATGTCCACTTCCGCGTGTCCGTACCACGGATGCAGCGCGTGGTAGCTGTATCCGTACACCGGAACAGGCGGGCCGTACACAACGGGTGCCGGGACGACATAGGCCGGACGGTACACCACCACCGGAGCTGCCGGAGCCACGTACACAGGTGCCGGGTACACCGGCGCCACGTACACATGAGTGTGGTGATGCGACGGCCAGAACGGAAAGACATGGTGATGACCGGCCACTGCCGGGGAGGACACGGCGAAACTCAGCACCGCCACAGCAAACAGTCGCGTGATCATCGCTGGGACTCCTGTTGAAAAAGCGAAAAACAGTAACTCAGACGGCCGTTCGTCACCGATTCCATGCGACGACACAACCTGCACGAATCACCTATCCACCGTGAACCGCTCACACCACCCAATCATACCGGGCTGCAGTGCCCTGTCCAGAGGCGGAGGGAAGCCGCATCGGGAACCGAACGGACTCAGCCGGATATCCAGAAACCAGTGTCCCACGCGGAAACGTCTCCCACGACCTGCCGAGCCGGTGAACAGAACCGGCCGATGCGCTCGAACAGAGGGAGGGAGTTGCACCAACGCTGCGCGAATAACAGGGACCTGTCGATCCTCGCCGAATCTCCCCCCGTCGACGCCGGCGAATCGACACATCCCGATCGGGACTTCAGGAGTCCGGTGATGTGCGGCTGCCGGTCTTTCCGACGATAACGGTTGTCTGGCTCACCACGTCCGAGCTCCATCGGCAATCCCTGCGCTTTGCGGTGACCTGTAAAGATGGGAGATGTCGGGCGACGAAGATGAATGCAAAGACCATCCCCCTTTCCCATCGACATTGATTATGACGAGGTACCAGGCAATGAACAGGCTCATCACTGGAGCCGCTGCCGCAGTTGCCGTGTTGCTGAACAGCGGTCTGGCTGAGGCCGGCCTGTGCGGCGCCGGCAGCTTCGCCAGCTGTCCCAGCTCTGCGTGCGATGACTGCGGTGAATTCGCGGCCGCCAAAACGGGCTGCTGTCCGCAGTATCGAACGGTGACGGAAGTTGTGTGGGAGCAGCAGCCGTACACGTGTTACAAGACGGTGTACGAACAGTGCACCGAAACCGTGCCCGTGCAGTGCGTGCGCAATGTCTACCAGACCTGCTATCGAGACCAGTGCTACACGGTCTGCCGCCCGGTGTACGAAACCCGGTACCGCTGCGTCCGGCAGACGATCTGTCGGCCGGTCTATGAAACGTGCTACCGCACGGTGACATGCAACGTGCGCCGGCCCTGCTACAGAACGTGCTACCGTGATGTCTGCTACACGGTCTGCCGTCCCTGCTACAAAACGTGCTATCGGACGGTCTGCTACGACGTGTGCCGGCCCTGCTACCGGACCTGCTACCGCGATGAATGCTACACAACCTGGCGCACGGAAACGCAGACGTGCTACCGCGACGTGTGCTACACCGTGTGGCGTCCTGTCACGGAAACGCGGTGCATCGATGTGTGTTCCGGAGAATGGAAAACGGTCACCCGGCACATTCCCGGCCCGGTCGTGAAAAAGTGCGTTCCGGATGCCTGCAATCCCGGAGGCTGTGCGGAACAGTGCGTGCAGTGTCCGGGGCGAACCGTGACCTGCCGGATCTGGTGCCCGAAGATCATCAAAAAGCAGATTCACTGCACCCGCATGGTTCCGGAAGTCTGCCGCAAACGGATTCCCTACACCGTGTGCCGTCGGGTTCCTCAGACCTGCACCCGCCGCGTCCCCTACACGGTGTGTACCTGGACACGCGAACGCCGAACGAAACAGGTGCCCTACACGGTGTGCACGATGGTGAAGGAAACGCGTACGAAGCGGATTCCCTATACGGTATGCACGTGGACGACTCAGTGCATCACCAGACAGATTCCCTACACGAAATGCCGCATGGTCCGCTGCAGCGTGACGAAGCGGATTCCCTACACCGTGTGCCGGATGGTCACTCAGACATGCACCCGCAAAGTGCCGTATACGGTCTGTCGGCAGGTGTGCGAAACCCGCATGGTGACCCGGACGCGATGCGTGCCGAAACGGGTGGCGGTCACCATGACCCGCTGCGTTCCGCGTCTGGTCTGTCGCAAAGTCCCGGTGTGCAGCAATCCCTGTGAGGACGGATGCCTCTGACCGGATTCGTCCGGCATGCCTGAAGACCTTGTCATCTGACCAGGGGGACTTGCGTGAGTGAGTCCCCCTGTTCTGTTGGGGGGCCGTCAGTCGGGATGGTGTCTGCCGCCGGAATGTTTGAACGTCCGGAAGCGGATCGGTACAACGAACGGGCGTATTCATTCCTGTGCGTTTCCGTTTGTTTTGTGGAGGCCGTTATGTGCCGAACCGTTCTGTCCTGCGGCATCCTGTCCGTCCTGGCCGCATGTTTTCTGACCGGATGCGAAAACGTCGAACTGCCATTCGGATCCGACGATTCTCAGGGGCCTGCGCCGACAGCCGACAGGGCGGAGGCAGCCGTTCCGGAATCCGAATCCGACGTGCCTCCGCCCCCGCCCCCACCTGCCGCTCCGACCGCCGAATCGGTTCTGGCAAAGATCGCCGCGAAAAGAACGTTCGAAGTCACCGATGCGGATCTCCGGCAGTTCCTGCTCGTGGAATCGGGGCTGGAAGCCGTGACGGAACTGGAACTGAAAGGAGCCCGCCTGACGCGGGCGGGACTGGAAGTGCTGGCGAAGCTGCCGGCCCTGAAGCGGCTGGATCTGGAAGGAGCCCGCATTCCGGATGACGACTGGTCCGCACTGTCCGGCGCCACCGGCCTGGAATGGCTCAACCTGTACAAATCGTCCATCAACAACAACAGTCTGGCCGCTCTTTCCGATATGACCCGGTTGAAGTTTCTGGACCTGTCCGACACCCGCGTGACAGATCCCGGCTTCGTTCACCTGGCCCGGCTTTCGCAGCTCGAACGTCTGGAGATCAATCGTCTGGGAGCTCTGGAAGGATCCGGCCTGGAACATCTTGGAGACAAGGGGGCCCGGGCCCCGCTGAAGGTGATTCGGGCGTCTGCAACCGTTTTCGGTGCCCTGGGATTCGTCCACATCGCCGATTTCGAAGATCTGGAAGAACTGCACGTCGGCAACGCATCCGTCACCGATGCCTCCCTGAAAGGGCTTCGGAAAAACAATCACATTCGCCGCCTGGAACTGGCCGGCAACAATCTCATCACCGACCAGGGAATCAAACTGCTCAGACGCTGCCCGGAACTGGAAATCCTGAATCTGAACGGTGTCACACGGATATCCGATGTGAGTTTCAAGGTGTTCGGCCGGCTGAAACACCTGAAAGAACTGCGGATCAACGACAGCGCCTGCTCGATCGAAGCAGTCGAAAAGTTCAAAAAACGCCACCCCGACTGTCAGGTCTACCTGCGCGATCAGGTGTACTGAACGTCCCGCCGACCGGACGCATCCGGATCAGCAGGACACGACGGACAGGTTTGGCAGTGCCCCGGCTCCCGCCGTCCGGCGGCCCGGAGCCGCCAGACTGGTCTGGGCACCGGCGGTCGATTTCTGCACACTGCGGCGGTCATGACCGAAGTTCAGACCGCGCAGCGAACGGAAGAAACGGGACACCGTTCCTGGTACCAGTGTCCCGGCGAAAAGCATCCGATCAGCGAAAGTGTGCATCGAGCGCGTCTTGCCGCCGGATGGGTCGGATGCGACACGTGCCGACATCGTGAAAACGGATCGCGCCCCGGTTCTCTTTCCGCTCCCGATACGGCGATTCATCGAACGCCCTGGGGAGTCCGGGGAACCTGGCACAATGCCATGACTCGCACCGTCGCAGCCCGGCTCGCCGCGGCCGTGGTGGCCCACCTGAGGGATCAGGCGGAACGGAACAGACCGGAAGACCGGCAGGCCCCGGACGGTTCAGACCTGCCTCTGCGGTCGGCAGGCCACCTGCGGCTGGTGGTCGGATTCGACGGCCGCCCGGCGTCTCCCGACATTTTCTGCGGAATTGTCGACGGGGCACGCCGGAACGGAGCCGACGTGATGGATGCCGGCCGGACAACGGCTGCTGCCATCCAGGAAATCTGCCGCAGTACGGCCGGAGTCGCAGCGGGCCTCATTGTCACGGGAGCCGGGTGGCATTCCGCAGCTGTCGGTTTCGACCTGTTCGACTGCAGTGGTGCTCCTGTTTCCGTTCCGTGGACAGACGAAAACCTCGCTGTCCCGCCGGCTGGCGGATCCCGCCGTCGCTTCGAACCGCGGCCGGCGGACAGAAAGGCTGCGGTGGCGGCCGCCGTCGATCGGATTTCCGCCGCTGTCACATCACTGGAGGAGCTGCCTGACAGCCTGTCGGATGTCAGCGGGCCGTTGTGTCCGGGCGATCCACCGACCGCGGCACGGTTCCGGCGGCACCGATCAGCGTTCCGGCTGACCGGATCATTCGGCCGTTCGTCGCGCCGCAGCGGGAAGGCGGAATGCATCCAGGGAGAAAGCATCTACCGCCGCCACCTGCAGCGCTGGATTCCGGAAGCATCTTCCGGTCTGTTCACCTGTCTGTGCGTGGATTCGCTGACCAGAGATCGCGCTGAATGGATTGCCGCGGAACAGGGGCTCGTCGCGGACGTCGTTCTTCAGGAACCGTCGACGCAGCTCACGCAGAACCTGCAGCAGCGCACACTGGCAGCGGGATCCGCCTGGGGGATCGCTCTGGAAGAAGACGATCGTTTCGCTCGTGTCGTCAATCGATACGGCCGGCCGGTTCCATCAGAGACCCTCGTTCGCTGGATCAACGACCGCGCGGGCGACATTCTGCCGCATGTCACCGCGCATGTTCCGGGCGATGAGGACCGTGTGGTGCTTCTGGATGCCGCGCGTCCGGGGCATCCCGGTGCTCATGAATCGATTTCCGACGGGTTCGCTCTTCTCGGATGCATCTGCCGCCTGGTCGATGCCGGAATCCCGCTGCCGCACGACAGCAGTGTCTCATCCGGCCCGCCCTCCCCGACCATCCGCCCGACATAACCCCGACCGGCAGACCGCTGTGCCGCCATTCCGCACCACCGGTGCGGATATCTCCACGGTCATCGGAAACCTCGCCCGGCCTGCGACTGCTTCCGGAAACAACGTGTCCGGCCAGATACTCAGCCGGCATTTTCATTTTGCGTTTTTTCTTCCACGATCTGTATGGATCGCCTGCGGTCTCACGGAGAGTAACGGCTGCCATGCAGGCTGCGATCGACATCGAAAGGCAGTGACCATGGTCTGCTTGCGGAACCGAACATCTGAGAACCGGAGAGCCAGGGAGTGCTGGAAGGACCGAGGCCTTATCAGCGAAGAACCGGTCATGGCACGCCTCGCCGGAGATCAGTGGCTGTGCCGTCCCGTGATCGACTGTGCTGCATGATTTCATGCACCGAAGCGGAAAACCCGTGGGGGATTCCCCCCGAAATGGACAGTTTCGGTTGAGAATGTGTGACGTCGAGTAATCGGGTTCTGCGGGAAATCCCGAAGAAAAAAACTGGACGTGCTGGCAGAGAACTGGTGGCGAACATCTGGCCGCGTGCTGTCGCGGGTGTGATCCACACGTTGCGGATGCCCGTAGCCGGTTTGCTGTCGGAGAAGTTTCCTGGGCTGCAGGAAGAAAGAGAACCATGGTGACCAGGCGAGTGGACTCTCCGGAACGACTCAGTATGTCGCCGCCCCCCCGCACAGGAGACAGTCTTTCCGCGGCGGTGGCGGACTATCTGAAAGACATTCGGGCGACCGCTGCAGATGGAGAGCATCCGCTGGCTGTGTTCGACGTGGACGGACAGCCCGTTTTTCGCAATGCGGCTCTGGCCGCCCGCCTCACGTCAGAAGCCCAGTTGTCTCTGTCCGAACGGACCTGGTCCGTTGCCTACTCTGCGGCCTGCCGCATCGTGCCCGATGCCATCGCGTCGCGGCAGCCGATTGCCGTCGTGATTCCTGTTCACCGAAAGTCGTTCGTGATTCTGGGCAGTCTGCTGCGCCAGCCGACTGGAACCGTGTATGGAGCTGCGGTGTACCTGGCTGAAGTCGCTCTGTCGACAGATGGACAGGGCCGAACAAATCAGGCAGAAGATGCCGACACTCAGTTCCGAAACTGGGTGCGTCGCCGTGATGAAGCACGGGCCCGCATGCAGCGACTGTCTCCCCGGGAAGTGGAAGTCGTGGCCCGTGTTGCGGCCGGTCTTCCCAACAAGAGCATTGCCCGGGAGCTGGAAATCAGTGTCAAAACGGTGGAAAAGCATCGGGCCAACGCGGTTCGGAAGCTGGGGGTGCAAAGCACACCCGAAATGGTGCGTCTGGCGGTCCTGGCGGAAGCGGACCGATCCGCAGGGGGAGCCGCGCATCGACCGGGACATGCTCCGGCGGTGCCTGGGCCTCACCTGGCATTGACATCCGATGCGGGCCGGCCGCATGCGGCCGGTCACGATTCACAGATCCGTCAGGAATCTCTTCGGCATTCCGGCCCGGTTTCTGTGCCCGGCAGCGGGGACAGCAGAATCGTCTGATCCCGATCCGGGCCGACGGACACGATCTGAACAGGACGCTCGACGAGTTCGCTGAGTGTCTGAACATACTGCTGAGCGTTTTGGGGCAGGTCTTCGAATGTGCGGGCTCCCGTGATTTCTTCGTTCCAGCCCGGGACGGTTCGGAAAACGGGACGGGCGGCGCGGAGCGCGTCGGGACAGGCCGGCAGATCCCGTGTCACGGTTCCGCCGATGTCGTAGGCTTCGCAGATCTGCAGATCCCCCAGTCCGCTGAGGACATCCAGGAGGGCAATGGCGATCGTGTCCACGCCGCTGATGCGGGCGCTGTAACGCGTGGCCACGGCATCGAACCAGCCGCATCGCCGGGGGCGTCCGGTGACCGTCCCGTATTCATTGCCGGCATCGCGAATGCGCTGGCCGATGTCATTGTCCTGTTCCGTCGGAAACGGTCCGCCTCCCACACGGGTCGTGTAGGCCTTGGCCACACCGATCATCGAGTCGATGGCTCGTTCCGGGATCCCGCTGCCGCTGTGGATCCCGCATCCGGAACTGTTGGACGATGTCACATAGGGGAAAGTGCCGTGATCGACGTCGAGCAGGCTGCCCTGGGCACCTTCGAACAGCAGACGCCGGTCCTGTTCCAGAGCATTCAGCAGCCAGGCGGTCGTGTCGGCGACCAGAGGACGAAGGCGGTCAGCACACGCGGAATATTCTTCGATGATCTGTTCGGCGTTCAGTTTTTCTCCGTCCGGAATCAGAGCATCCAGGATGATCTGTTTGAACGGGACGATTTCCCGCACGCGGGCCGCAAAGCGGTCTCGATTGACCAGGTCTCCCATTCGAATCGCGTGGAATCGTCCGACTTTTTCCCGGTAGCACGTTCCGATGCCGCGCATGGTTGTGCCGATGGCCCGGCTGCCGCGGTGAGCTTCGAATGCGGCTTCTTCCAGCAGGTGCCAGGGACAGATGACGTGGGCCCGGTCGCTGATCATCAGTCGTCCGGTCCAGTCGATGCCGCCGGCTTCCAGACTGTCCAGTTCTCTGAGCAGGGCGCGTGGGTCGACGACCACACCCGGACCGATGACGGACTGCACATGGCTGTGCAGAATGCCGGTCGGCAGGAGGCTCAGTTTATAGGTCTGGCCGTCGAAGCGCACCGTATGGCCGGCATTGTTGCCGCCCTGGTAACGGATGACGACGTCGTGGTTTTCGGTAAGCAGGTCCACGACTTTGCCCTTGGCCTCGTCGCCCCACTGCAGTCCGATGACAGAAGTTGCCGGCACGGTGATGACTCGTCGGAATCAGGAAGACAGTTTCAGAAAATTCACAATCAGAACATTCAGAATACAGTGCGGTCCGGAACAGACCGTCCTGCCCGGTCCGCAGGGAGGGGCGACGGAGGGCCCCAAAAGAAAACCGGACGTCACGCATCAAACGGACGTCCGGTCGGGACGAGCGGACAGATTGTACTGTCACGCACGGGAATCCGAAGTCTGCCACCGGATTTTGACCGGGGATTCATCCAGTCGGTGCAGCCGCATTCCGCCGATCCTGAGAAAAATGGCCGGTCTGACTGCCGACAAAAGGGCGGAAATCAGGTCGACCAGTCCGTTTTTTGACGATCAGACAGACATATCGGGCGATTCCGGTGGTCTTATCCTGTCAGACTGTTGTGTGAAAATCGTCACGTGAATTCTCGTCAGGCAGCGAACAATGAAAGCTGTCAGGGCACGTGTTTCGCTTCTTTGCGATCCGGCAGACGGGAATGCCCCGGGGCGGGCCGAAAGGATACTGCGCGATGGACTACTACCTGACAGACAATCCGTGGCCTCTGATGGTGCTGTTCGGCGGTCTGATGGTGGTGTTTCTGATCAGCGGGTCTCCGGGACTGAGGCGGATGGCGGCTGTGCCGGCCGTCGTGGCGGCGGCTGTCTTCGCGGTTTCGGAATTCGTTGTGTCGCCCGCGGAACAGATCGAACAGGCTGCCGATCGCATTCTGCAGGGGTTCCAGGCCGGTGATCTGGATGCGATCGCTCAGGTCGTGTCAGCAGACAGTCCGGAACTGCTGTCCACTGCTTCCCGCGGTCTGGATCTGGTGACGATCGGCAGCGACTTCCACATTCGGTCCGTGGACATTCTGTCCGAATCCGATGATCGCATCGTGGCCCGCATCCGGGCGAACGGCACGGTGACCACCCGGGGGCAGTCGGTGCGCCAGCATGTCCCGGAATTCTGGGAAACCACCTGGGTGCGTGAAACGGACGGCTGGAAACTGACAGACGCCACCCGCCTCCATCCGCTCACAGGAAAGCCTCGCGGCACCTTCGATCCTCAGTAAGGGCACCGCCTGCCTCTGCTGTGCGTCTCTGCCGGCACGTCCCGACCTGCGGACACGACACCCGTGCGGGACGTCCGGCAGAGATGGCTGCCGGAATCGGCAGCAGGCCGCTTCGGTCGGGGCAGTTCATTCGCCGATGATTTTCACCAGGACGCGTTTGCGACGCCGGCCGTCGAATTCGTAGTAGAAAATGTGTTCCCAGGGGCCCAGATGCAGCCGGCCATCGGTGATGGCCACCACCACTTCCCTCCCCATGATCTGGCGTTTGTGGTGAGCGTCCGCGTTGTCTTCGCCCGTCCGGTTATGGTGGTACCGTTCCGGAGACGGATCGAACGGTGCCAGTTCTTCCAGCCAGCGTTCATAGTCGGCATGCAGGCCGGGTTCATTGTCGTTGATGAACACGCTGGCCGTGATGTGCATGGCGTTGACCAGAACGAGCCCGTCCTGCACACCGCTTTGACGAACCAGGCGTTCGACGTCTTCGTGGATGGACACGATCTGACGCCGCTGCGGGATGTCCATCCAGAGTTCTTCGGTCAGCGTTTTCATCAGCACCTTTCTCGTGTAACAGACCGGACCGGAACATCCCAGGACGGTGACTGCCAGGAAAACATGGCCACCCGGCTGCCG
Organism: Planctomycetaceae bacterium; assembly: GCA_015485495.1. GTDB lineage: Bacteria > Planctomycetota > Planctomycetia > Planctomycetales > Planctomycetaceae > S139-18. The sequence goes on along the minus strand of WFTL01000059.1, from coordinate 2,806 downwards.
GTCGGCGGGGATCTGTGCTGTCCGTGGTGTGCTGCGGACTGTGGAACTTCTTCAGCCGGATGACATGTTTCTGATGACAGTTTCGGACCGTCAGGCGACACCGGGACGGCCAGGGAATCGGGCCGCCTGCCGTCACCGGTTTTGCCGATACAACCGTGCGAAAAAGCGTGTCCGACAGCGCGACATCCGGGGATTGATTGACGCACCCCGGGATGCGGTTGTATCTTTTATTCAGCGGTTTCGCCAGTTTTTGCGAGCAGCGGGCTGTTCGTCCTTCCTCCGTCCGCTGTTCGGCCGAGCCGCTTCCTGCCGCAATTTCCCCTCCTGCCCGGAACCGGTTTTATGAAACGTGCGGTTCTGTTTCTGCTGCTGATCGCTGTCGAAGCCGGTGCCGAGGAACCGCTGCACGAACTGATCGATCGGATGGTTCAGCCCGTTCTGCCCGTGCAGTCGGTGTGTTCCGATCAGGAGTTCGTGCGCCGCGTCTTTCTGGACCTGACGGGAATGCCGCCGTCAGCCGATCAGGTACGGGCCTTCGTGAATGAAGAGGCGGCTGACAAACGCCGTCGTCTCGTGCAGCGGCTGGCTGCTTCGCCTCAGTTCGACCGTCACCTGACCACGACGCTCGACCTGATGCTCATGGAGCGCCGTCGGAATCAGCATGTGCCCCAGGCTCAGTGGCATGCCTGGCTGCACGACCAGGTCCGCAGCCGGCGTCCCTGGAACGAAATCGTGCGGGACATTCTGACAGCGGACGGAGCCGAAGGACCGGATCGTCCGGCCGCGCGGTTTTATCTTGACCGGGAATCCGAACCGCACCTGATCACCCGTGACATCGGGCGCATCTTTCTGGGACGCGACTATCAGTGCGCTCAGTGCCACGATCATCCGAACATCGACGATTACCGTCAGATCGATTACCACGGACTGCATGCCTTCGTCGCTCCCGGCTACGCCGTTGTCACGAAAGTGAAGCAGAAGGAAGGGGACACGGAAAAAACGATCGATCGAACGGTTTACGCCGAACATGCCGGAAGCGATCTGACATTCGAATCGGTGTTCTTCAAAGGCACCACGCGGCGCACCGGCCCGCGTCTTCCGGACGGCGTGTCGGTTCCGGAACCGTTTCACTATCCCGGCGACGAATACAGCGTGGCGCCGGGTGAAGGCGTTCTGTCTGTTCCCAGACACAGTCGCCGCCGTCTGATGGCGGAACTGATCACGTCACCGGACAACCGCATGTTTCGAGAGAACATCGCCAACAGACTGTGGGCCATGATGTTCGGCCGCGGACTCGTCCATCCACTCGACCGGCATCACTTCGACAATCCGCCGGTCCATCCGGAACTTCTGGAGAAACTGGGGCAGCGCATTGCGGCCATGCAGTTCGATCTGCGTGCCTTCCTGTCGGAAATCGCGCTGTCGCAGGCCTATCAGCGGCCGTACGACCGGCCGGAAGATCTGTTTGCTGCTGCGTCGGCTGTCACGGATGCCGCGGTGATTCTGGCCGAACAGACTGCGCAGCAGCAGGCGGCTGTCGATGCGGCTGAAGATTCCTTCAGCACGGCGCTGGAAGCCTGGGAAGCCGCTCAGGAAACCCTCCTTCCTGTGGCGGCAAAACATGATGAAGCGAAGAAAACGTACGCAGCAGCCCGAAAAACGGCGGCCGAAGCTGCTGCTGCTGCGGAAAAGAAACGGACAGAGCTGGCGGCACAGGAAAAGGCCCTGTCGGCTTTGTCAGCCGCTCTAACGGCCACGGAAACGGCATTGTCTCATCTGCCGGACGACGCTGGTCTGCAGGCGTCTGCAGCCGTGTTCGAAAAACGGAAAAAGGAACTCAGCAGCCGTATTCCCGCACTGCAGAAGGAACTGTCGGATCTGCAGGTGGCCGCCGATTCGGCTCAGACACAACTGTCGGAGCAGACAGAGAAGCTGGATGCTGTCCGGGAGGAACGGGCCGGTCCGGAAACCGCCCTGCGGGCGGCGGAGACGGAACTGGCGACGCGGCGCAGAACGCTGCAGCATCTGCGAACCACCCTGACCGCTCAGCGCCGACATCTGGACCGGCTGCAGGAAATCGCGCAGTTTCCGAAGCTTCAGAGCGAAGCTGTCCGGACGGTGGCCGTTGTGGAAGACATGGAATCCCGGCTGGCCGAACTGCGGCAGCAGATGCAGGAACAGGAGATCCTGGTGGCCGACCGCCGGATGGCCGTGACGAACGGGGCGCAGCCGATTGCGGAAGCTGCGGCTGCTGTGGAACAGGCGCGCCGGATTCTGGAAGAACGTCAGAAGCCGGTTGCCGCGCTGCGCCGGGCCATCGAGGCCACCGGGGATGCGGCTGCCGTGATTCCCGATGACCCGATTCTGACGAGCGTGGGCGACCGGCTGACCGAACGCATGGCTCCGCTGCAGCAGGCACACGAACAGGCGGCTTCAGCCGTTCGCGAAGCCGAAGCGCTGCTGGCGGCGCGGAAATCTGAACAGCAGCAGGCTGCTGCGGCGCTGCAGCAGGCTCTTGCCGAACAGAACAGGCATCAGCAGGCCCTGCAGCAGCTTCTGAAAGACCTGGAACAGGCGCGGCAGTCAGCGTACGAAGCATCCCAGGCGGTCGCAGCAGCGATGGCGCAGATCACGGACGGACTGGCATCGACAGCGGCCCTGGCCGGCCTGAAACCTCTGACGCCGGAACAGATGGGCTGGTCCGTGATGAAGGTGACAGGGGTTTACGATCGTGAGTGGAAAAAGCACGCTTTGCAGCATGCTCCCGAGCAGCCTTCGACCGAGGGGCAGAAACAGGATGCGTCTG